>JBFYMY010000094.1:0-9846 GCA_041304645.1 Thermoplasmatales archaeon | reverse complement strand
ACTGCTAGACACACGGATCCGGGCCTTAGAGCCGACCCCTGATGGTACATTTTTGAACATGGCATCGGTCAGTTCCTTGATGAATGGTTGAATTTCTGTTGCAGTTAAGGACGTCCTCAGGAGCCTGACCCCGCAGTTGATATCGAACCCGACCCCTCCCGGTGAGACCACACCCCCCTCCTCTTGAAGTGTGGCAGCTACACCACCGATAGGGAACCCATACCCCCAATGGGCATCGGGCATGGCAAGTGAAGGTCCTGCAAGACCGGGCAGGGTGGAGACATTGACCAGCTGTTCGCACGCCTCATCCTTGAATAGGTCCTCTCTCATCCTTTCCGACGTGAAGAAGATACCATCGGTCCTCATATCTTTCCTATAGGACATAGGTATCCTGTAGATGAAATCGGATATCATTTCAAAGGTGCCATGCCACATAGACCCTCTCTATGTCGGTAGGTAATTAAATCTTTTTATGGAAGTGTCATGATATAGATGAAAAGTAGATAAAAGATGATGTCAATCGACCATCCATGACGACATACAGGGAGGAAGATTACCTCGAGGCCATCTTGCATGTCGTCAATAGGAAAGGATATGCAAAGGTGACTGATATCTCAAAGCATCTTGGCTGTTCAGCTGCGACCGTCACAGAGATGTTCTCTCGTCTCTCTGAAAGAGGATTGGTCAACTACGAGAAGTACGGCGGTGTGACCCTTACCGATGAAGGTCGGAAAGTAGGAACTGAAATAGACGCCAGGCACCAGCTCATAAGGGATTTCCTGCTCGTTCTTGGCGTTCCGGAAGAAGTGGCCGAAATGGACGCCTGCATGATAGAGCACAGGGTCCATCAGGAGACGCTCGACCATCTTCAGTCCTTCATAGTTTCCTTCAAGGACGATCCCAAGATCAGAAGGAAGCTAGACGTTGGGCATGGATAGATGGCTGATATCATATTCTTATCAAAGAACGGGCAAATATTAATTAGGGTAGAAAATCTAACATGGACACCATAACTAGCGGTGGTATGATACGTTCGGAGTCGATGCACGTAGGACCCACCTCCTCACCAGGTGATAAAATGTCGAACATGAGAAAGACCCCCTATCTGATAATCGCACTGTTATTGCTGATACCGTCATTGTACGGAATAGGGTCTGCTACCTCCGATAACAGACCGGCTGGTCCAGTCTATTCAATGGTCAATCCTACAGGAGGACCAATTCCCCTTCTCAGGACTTACTGGGGAGATCTCACCATAAGTGAACTTGAAATGCATGTCCCTGCCCAAATATCCGACCTTTCATCTGGCTATTGGATGGTCCAGTTCGATGGTCCTATCAGACAAGGATGGAGGACCGAGATCGAAGGCCTTGGTACCCGGGTGATTTCCTATTTCCCCGATTTCGCATATATCATACATATCGGAAGCACCGATATCCATACGATCATGGAGGTGGATCATGTTCTGGGGGTCGTCCCATATCTCTCGGGGCTCAAGGTCCGACCTGACCTCTATCCCATCCTTGAAGATGGACAGGCAAGGACCAAGGAGTTCGGGACCCCTATGCTCATTATCGACCTGTTAGAGGAGGAACCGACCGTGGAGGGTAGATTGAAAGAGCTCTTTCCACAGGTGATGAGGGTTTCGTCCACTAGGTTCCTTGTAGGTCCCGAACCGACGGATGCTTCCTGTTTGCTAAGGATATCGTCCATAGAATGGATCGAACCTGACCACCCGGTCATATTGTTCAACAATGTCTCCAAGGAGATCATAGGCGTCTCTTCCGTGGTCCAGGACCTGAACCTTTTCGGCTCGGGGCAAACAGTGGCGATAGCGGATACTGGACTGGACACAGGGATCGATGACCATGGTGTCAATGGTGACATATCTGCGGACTTTGACAATAGGGTGAGGTTCGCAAACTGGGCAGGCACATCAGCGGACGATACCCATAGTCATGGCACTCACGTTGCTGGGTCAGTGGCAGGAGGCGGAGCCCTCTCCAATGGAAGGATCCGCGGAATGGCCCCCCAGGCAGAGGTATTCTTCCAGGGAATAGCAACCGATAGCAACGCACTGTCCATCCCCACCAACACTAGCCAGCTTTTCGATCAGGCCTACCAGAACGGTGCAAGGGTCCATACGAACTCATGGGGCTCATCGGTCTATGGACAATATACCAGCAGATCGTGGGATGTTGACTGGTTCATGTACACCCATCCGGACATGGTCATTCTATACTCTGCGGGTAATTCGGGCGAGGACTGGTATCCCGAGAACGGCAAGATCGATAATGATTCCATCGGAGCACCTGCAACGGCCATGAACTGCATCACGGTCGGAGCCTCTGAGAACGACAGGACCACGGGAGGATATAGCGCATTGAGCTGGTCCATATTCAATGGATGGAAATGGACAGGCAGTGATTATGTCTATCAGAGCAGGTACCCGATTGACCCGATCAAGAGCGATCTGACATCCAATGATACCGATGGTCTTGCCGCCTTTTCTTCAAGAGGTCCGACGGACGATCTCAGGATAAAACCGGATGTCGTCGCTCCTGGGGCCAATATCCTCTCGGCAAGGTCCACAAAAACATCATCGACTGGGTGGGGTACCTTCTCCGGTAACAGCAATTATATCTTCATGGGTGGGACATCCATGTCCACCCCCATCACTGCCGGTGGTGTGGCCCTTATACGGGAATACTTCAATGTAACGCTCGGTATGGAACGGCCATCGGGAGCACTTCTAAAGGCCGCTCTGATCAACGGTGCTATCGATATGACACCTGGCCAGTACGGTGCGGCCAGCTCAACGACCAAGGAGGTGCTTTCAAGGCCCGATAATGCTCAGGGATGGGGGCGTATCAATATCAGTGAATCTGTAGGTCCAAAGAACGGCAATATGGCATTCATGGACGTCCAGAAAGGTATCTCAACAGGAGAGGACTTCTCAACGAATTTCAAAGTGAGTTCATCCAGTAAAGAGCTCAGGCTGACCCTAGCCTGGTCCGACCATCCAGGAACCATATCGGCCTCCAAACACTTGGTCAACGACCTGGACCTTGTCATCAAGACACCGGGCGGCATCGTTCATAAGGGTAATGATTTCACTGCTCCTTACGATGATCATAGGGACGACATCAATAATGTAGAGGGGATCAGGATAGGGACTCCGTCCGCTGGCATCTATACGCTTACCGTAAAGGGTCACAATGTCCCCATGGGAGAACAGAGGTTCGCAATTGTGGGAAGCGGTGATATGTCCAATTTCTCCGGTGTCCTGAAGCTCGACAGGTCGTACTATTCCACCGATGGTGACAGGATCGGGATCGAGCTCCTGGACCAGGACCTGCTGGGAACGGGCTCGGTCATGGTCAATGTCAGCTCCAATTCTTATAAGAAAGGAAAGATGCTGACCCTTAAGGAGGACAGTGTCACTGGTGTTTTTTCAGGTGAGATATTCACCATAAATATCACATCTTCTGCCCAGGACATGATCCAGGTCTCTCATAATGACACGATAACGGTCACATATCAGGATAAAGACCCATCCTCGGTGTTCATGTTCAATGCGACGGCCAAAAGGCCCGAACGGGTATTTCTACGGTTCAGACCGGAATACCCACTCACATACTCAACATACGAAATGCTGCTGCTTGAAGGAAAGGGCGATCCCCATATCTCTGCATGGTGGAAGTTCGATGGGACCTCGATGGGATGGCGGGAGCTGAGAGATGATGGGAACAAGACATTTGGGGACGATAGGAAGGACGATGGTAAATACTCGGACATCTGGTCGATACCTGAGAACACCAATGGGAGCTATAGGCTCGATCTAAGGATCGACGACCATTTCCTGGGGACAAGGTACTATTCCCAGTTCAACATGAGTTTCGATCCGTCCATACCCAGGTTCCCTAAGAACCTCACGTTCATTGTACCTAAGGGAGGAAACTCCATTGACCTGAAATGGGACCCCACGAACGAAACGGACATATCCATATACAGGGTATTTGTGAACAGCAGCATGGGCGCATTGGATGAAAGGTCTGTCATCTGGGAATTGGTCGCCGAGGTCCAGAGCGCTTTTACCAATCTCTCTGTCATGGACCTCACGGACGGGACCGAATATCAATTAAGGGTCTCGGCCGTGGATGATAAGGGAAAGGAATCCTCTATGTCTGTAGGTATTAGGGCCACTCCACTCGACACGGAACCACCGGAGGTCATCCTGTTAACTACCCCGAGGACCATTGTCGGAACCATCACCTTCAGGTTCACCGGGAGCATCGACCTAGAAAGGGTCGAGATCGAGCATTATAACGATTCGAACGGGAACGGTATCAAGGACGATGAGGGATGGCTACCAGCGGTGAATGGGACACCGCAGGGTACATCATGGGACACCACCACTGCGAACGGTGGCCCTGGCGATGTGGATTCGATGTTCATAAGATTCAGAGGTTTTGATGAGGTACCGAACATCTCACCATGGATAGAGGCTGAGGGTTTCCGTATCGACAATACCGGACCGAGTTCTGTTGAGCTCATTGAGCCGCCTGACCGTGTTACAAACCTTCCGGACAGACCTCTCCTTGGAAAGGCCGAGAAGGATGGATATGTGATGATCTACCTGAACAGCATTCAGACCGCTAACCAGACCTGCAACACACTGGGCGTATTCCAATTCGACCTGAACTTGACCGAGGGGTACAACATATTGCTTCTAAGCGCATATGATGAGCATGGGGCAGGTCCGACGAACAGATCATACGTGTTCACTCTTGACACTCAATCGCCAAGTATCTATATCGATGTCGGTCAGGAGATCCAGGTAATCAGAGAGATCAAGCGAGAGGCTTACGATTTCGTTTCCGCATCATTCGATAATGGTATAGATGATAATTTCACCTTCATCGATAACATCACATGGACGGTTTCGCCACCTGGGGAATATCCAGAAATGTTCTACGGATCCGATGAGCTGCAATACGTATTCGACCTGCTCGGGATGTTCAATATCACACTATCCATAAAGGACCCTGCCGGGAATACCAATTCGACATGGCTTCGAATATCCATCGTCGATACAACGACGCCCATAGTGAAGATAGATGGCCCATCATCGGTCGATGAGAAGACCAGTCGTACGTTCAACATAAATGTGACCGATAACGACCCATCATGGTTCATCAGGTATGGGGCAAGGATCGATTGGAACCTATCAGGACCTGAGGTCCAGATCAGTAATGATACTCAACCGACCATCACTATCTCATTTCCTCTTCCTGGGACCTATCTTCTCGATCTATGGGTAATAGATGGGGGCGGGAACATTGGGACTTCGAACATGATCATAATAGCTAGGGATAGGACCGCTCCGAAAGGGACCATAAACGGTCCTTCAGAGGTCATCCTTGGAGTACCAGCTACCTATTCCTGCAATGTGACGGATAACGATGTCGATTTCCCTGCCGGTGCTACGTTCAATTGGAACCTGACCTTCATAGATGCCCCACCGGAGGAGATATGGAGCAGGATATTCAATGGGGTTGGGTTCCTCTTCAATTTCACGGAACCAGGGTTCTATACCCTGATACTCACAGTAATAGATGCATCAGGGAACGAACTGATACTGCCTTTGAACATAGAGGCGATCGGCGATCTCATCTTTCCGACCGTGATCGCTCATTTTCCGGAAGAGAATGTATCACATCAATTCCCCCAGGACCTGAGGGTTTCCGTCACCTTTTCCGAGAAGATGAGCCTATCCTCCTTCTCCGGTCAAGCAATAAAGGTTTCGGACGACCAGCAGACGACCGTCAACTTCACCTATGAACTCTTGGATGGTACACTACTCAACGTCATTCCCGAAGGGCTTGACTTCGGCAGGACCTATACTTTCACTGTCGGAGCCGGTGTCACGGACCTATGGGGGAACCGCGTCGGATCAGAGTTCTCGGTCTCCTACAGGATCAGGAACTACTTCGAGCTCGTCTTCCCGGATGGCGTATTCCCTTCATCCGTCGATGATAATTTCACAGGCAATGAGACTGGGATATACCGGATCATGTTAAAGTTCACAAACCCCATTCAGGTCCAGACCCTTATAGGTTCTGTGACCATCATATCATACAAGCCGATAATGGTGAACGGCAGGGAAAGGATCGAGAAACAACAGGTCTCCGATTATTCCATCCTTGCAGGCAATGATAGCTATTCTGCCATTGTTATAGTTCAGCTTGATATGGGTTTAAAATACGAAATATCCATATCAAAGGACATTCGTGATATCTATGATTATAAATTGGACTGGGAACAGAAATGGTTCTTCAAGACCTATCTTCCACCCGACAACAAGGAGGAAGAACCCGATGATGATGATGATAACGGTATACCTGATTGGATGAAGGACCCGACCACTTGGCTCATAGCGGCCGTGATCATCGTTCTGTTGGTCATAATGTTGATAGTCCTCATGGTCGTCAGGAGGTCGTCAAGGAAGAAGAAACTTGAAAAGATGTGGAACGAGACCTCGGAGGAGGGACCTAGGAGGAGAAGGAGCGGTCCGGAGCCCATTGCAGAGGCATCAACTGATACTGCCATGGACATTGGGCCCCCTGAAGAGGCTCCTGTCTCTGGGGACCTCCGCGAACCACAAATAACGACCACCAGCTACGAGGACCTGTACGGGGATGTTCCCATTGCGCCTGAGATGGAGGAACGGAAGGTCGAGAGACCCCCCATCTACGACATACCCGATAATGGACCGGATTATATACCCCCTCCACCAAGTATAGACTGGGACGAGGATTCGGAGAACGAAGATGAGGATTGGGGCGAGGAAGGTTCGGACGAAGAGGAATCATGGGATAAATAGGGACCGACCGTCTGGTGTAAAATTATTCCATTGGGCGATTGATTGGGCAAATATTATTAAGGTCCACCCTGTTCATTGACCATCCATCCATTTATCCCGTTCGATAAAGAGGTTCGATAATGACAATGGGGTTGAAGATCCAGAAGATGCTCCGTGAAGAAGGGAAGGACCCACCGGAGCTCGAGGAGGAGGCTAAGAAGAGAAGGGAGGTCTCCGACACGATCCTCGAACTGATATACCACAAGATCATCACAAAAAGTAAGAAATGACCTTTTCAACCCATTGATATCGACCCTGAAATGGTTCGGCCCATTGACGTTTGTTTGATATATTAAAAAGGCATCTACCCTTTCCGTTAAACATAGGATATACCCTCTGGAAGGTATCTTGAGGGTCTATGTTCTGTTAGGACGAAAAAAGGTGAACTGTCATGTTAAGGATGTGCAGAGAACACGGTTTCTTCAGGGGAGAGGAATGCCAGGTATGCGGAGATGAGGGGAAGTTCCTGATGAGCTCTTACGAACTGGAATCGCTTGGCAGGGTCCTGGCCCTAATATTGAGGCATGCCCCGGACAGGTTCGAATTGGAGATGGATGAGGAGGGGTTCATTGACCTTTACAAGATCGTAACGGCCATAAAGAGGAAAAAGGGCGACAGGATGAGATGGCTCCGACCCACCCATATAATCGGTCTTGTCGAGACCGATCCAAAGGGCAGGTATCAGGTCGAGGACAACAATGTAAGGGCCACTTATGGTCACTCGATCCCGTTGAAAATGAGCCTTCCTACCGACAGCATCCCCGAGAGGCTCTTCTATCCCGCCAAACCCGATGAGATCGAAAAGTTGATCTCCGAAGGCATCCACCCGGTAGATAGGAGGATGGTCCACCTCAGCAAGACCTGGAACGATGCCTTTGAAGCTGGGATCCACAAAGAGGGCCCTGAACCCATAATACTCAGGATAGATGCCGAATTGGCCTTGAACAACGGCATAATCATCCAGAGGGCCGGTAAGACGGTCTTCACGGTAGAAGAGGTACCGCCCGATTTCATTTCCCATTCGGACGATGTGGACAAGGAGAACTCCCGAATAGAGCTTGAGCAGAGGGCAAAGACAATGCCCGGTTACGAAGCATCGCTGAAGAGCGAAGAGGCCTCTCCTGCCAAGAAAAAGGGCAGGGCCCCGAAAAAGGATGAAAAAAAGGATAAGGATGATAATGCGGAAGAGGTCGGGGACGAAGACCTGGAAGAGGACCTAGAGGATGATACAGATGATGATGCGGACTTCGAGAACGAGGATGACGATTCCGAGGTCACAGATGATGATGAGGATGATGATGAAGAGGATAATGCTGTTGAAGAGGGTTGATCTGACCGACCTTTAAGTTCCAAGGACAGTTACGTTCCAAATCCGCACTGATAAGGTTAAATAGTCATAATGGCAGGTCCTGTCTAGAAGGTGGTGTGAGCAGGACCGGTAAGGAGCTTTTAGGTTGTTCGGGCATGGGACCTTACCTGACTCTTGTACTGTTATTATCATTGATATCGCTCCCTATACTCCAATCAGAGAATACGATAGGTGGCCTTCAAAGGGAATGGTCTGTACCGAATGGACCATCAGAAAGGTCATTTGGCATTAAACCCGTATCAGGCGGTTCAGGCACGAGGGAAGATCCGTTCTTGATATCCGATACCACCTCGCTCCAGGGTATCGAACAGAACCTCAGCGCGCATTACATCCTTACACAGAACATAGATGCTTCCGAAACAGTATTCTGGAACGATGAGAAGGGATTTGAACCAATAGGTTCAAAGGAAGCACCCTTCCTGGGTTCCCTTGATGGGGGAGGATTCACTATATCAGGGTTGAATATCAACAGGACCGATGAGGATCTTGTGGCGTTATTTGCACGGATACAACCTTCATCCAAGATTTCTAACCTTACCATAGTTAATTCTAATGTGAAGGGAAGAGATTTCACTGGTACGTTGGTCGGACAGAACTATGGAACGATCAGAAATGTAACGATATTATATGGATATGTGGAAGGGAGAAATGACACGGGTGGGCAGACTGGCTATAGTAAAGGTCTGATAAATAAAAATTCATATAACGGGACGGTAAAAGGCTATATGAACATAGGAGGAATAGTAGGGAGAAACGAATTCAATGTTTCATCATGCCGCACAAAGATTATGATAGATGGAATAATCAATACAGGGGGATTGATTGGCCGTAATAGTAACGACATAATCGACTGCTTTGCATCCGGTTATGTAGAAGGCGATGACCAGGTTGGAGGAGCCCTTGGGGAAAATTCCAGAAATATTTTTGTAAGAAATTCGGGCTTCATAGGTTACGTTCATGGTAAGACAAGTGTCGGCGGCTTCATGGGATTGAACTATGGTTGTATAATCGATTGTTGGGCCAAAGGGAATGTTTCATGTCCAGAGAGTATAGGACCACGACTTCCCTATTACTGGATGGGTGGTTTTGTTGGAGTAAACGGTGGAAAGATTAATAGTTCATATTCGGAAGTGAATATTTCGGGTTCTGCGGATTGTATAGGAGGTTTTGTCGGGAGAAATTGGTATGGTACGATCAACGAATGCTTTTCTAATGTTAATATCACCTCATCGTTAACCTATTCTTTGGGTGGCTTCGTGGGTTTCAATTCAGGTACTTCTAGTTCAATTTATTCTTGTTTTTCCTTAGGATATATTTCCGGAACGAATAATATTGGTGGATTCGTTGGAATTAACTTTGAAAAAATTATTAACTGTTATTCTATGACAATGATAAATGTGACCAATAATACAGGTGGTGGTTTCTGCGGAACGAACGGATACGGCTGGAACACCCAAGCGCGTATAATGTATTCATATTCCATGGGAAATGTACATGGAAAGAATATCACCGGAGGTTTCGTAGGTTTCAATGATTACGAAATTATTCACTG
>JBFYMY010000093.1:0-5678 GCA_041304645.1 Thermoplasmatales archaeon | reverse complement strand
AAACTGCCCGTGATGGCCGTTGCCATAGGCATATACCTTCCGTTCACCCTGACTACCCCCATATTCCTTGGGGGTGTCATAGGTCTCTTCACAGAGAGGTTCATAGCCAGGAAGGTGAGGCTCTATGATACGAAGGGCCTACCTGAGAAGGATGTGGTGGCCAGGGTCAATTCCACGAAGGAGGAGGTCTACAACAAAGGTCTGCTCTTTGCCGCAGGTCTAGTTGCCGGCGAGGCGATAATGGGTGTTGTCGTTGCCGTCATCATCATTGTAGGCGGCCCGGGGGTCTTCGCTTTCTTCAGCGACCCGTCCATGGTCCCTGGACTGCTTGCCTTCATCTACCTGATGGTCCTGATCTTCTACCTTGTCATAAGGGACCATCTGGGCGAACTGTCTGGCTCCCAGACCATGAGCGTGCTAAAGGGTATGTTCTGGAAGTGAGATGACCTCCATGCCCCCCCCCGCCAGGGATAGGACCTCCAAGCCAGCGGAACAGATACCTGGAACGGCCGATGGACAGAAGGGGGTCAGTGGCTGGTGGAGGTCCCCCGACGATGAGCTCGTATCTGGCAGGGTGAAAGAGGTAAGCAGGCTCTTGAAGGGGATCAAAGGCCCCCCTCCGGGAGATAAGGAAGTGGAAGAGGCCTTCGACTCGGCTTCGAAAGACCCAAGGTACAGGAACCTCCTGGATATGGTCCCGGTAAGGACCGGTAGCTACATTAGGAAGGGGGAGTTCCTCCTGGTCCCTATCTACAAGAGCAGGATAGGGGAGAATGTCGCTTCGCTCCTTCGCCTCAGAAAGGAGAGAAGGATCCGGCTGGACAGGTTCGGATGGGCTGTATGGGAGCAATGCGATGGCATAAGGGACGTCATGTCCCTGGGAGAGGGGCTGAAGGCAAGGTTCGGAAGTAAGGCCGAACCTCTCTATCCAAGGCTCACCAAGTTCCTTGCCTACCTTGTCCATCTGGACCTGATAGAGCTTGAGGACCCGTCCAGGAAGGGTCGCTGATGGATAGGCCTTTAATCATTCCTCTTGCGACTCGGAGCCCCTTGGCATAACGGTCATCATACCGTCAACGAGGTCGGACGGGTATTCCTGCGCTGATATTCCCTCGGGGCCCGTCAATGCTTCCTCCATAAGTTCCTCGTCCTGGTCCTCGGACCTATCTTTGTTCCTGATGGACACTATCCAGATCACCAACCCAACGAGCAGCGCCGTTACGGCTATGACGATCAGAAGGACGATGAAGAGGTCCGGTCCCTTGCCGTCTTCCCTCACCGGTTCGGCAGTTGTCCTGAAGGTCCAGGTGTTCTCGGTGTAGCCAGCAGGGAACGATGTTCCGTTCATGGATTCGATATCGTCGTTCACGGTCACCATATAGGTGGTGCTGGGAAGGAAGCCGTCGTGGGTCATGGTGATGGTCCTGCGGTCAGTCGATAGGACGATCACAGGGTTTGATGGGGCTGGCTCCACCCTCACGGCCTCCGAGACATCGTTGATGTCAAGGGTTTGGTCGAAGGTTATGGAAATGGGGGAGTCCAGGTTAACGGACGAACCGGTGGGCAGTTTCTTTGATATGTAGAGGTACCTCGGGGTTGGCGTGCCCTCGTAGTAGGGCAGTGAGAGCACAATTTCTTCCAATATTGGGTCATCCACGGTCAGGGTGAACCCCTCGTACACTGCCTCCAGATAGCCGGGGAGGTTGGCCGAGGGGATACCTTCAAGGTCTTCGGGAGGTCTTGCCCCTACCGACCCTGTGAACGGGAGCTCCGAAATAGAGAACGTTCCTGTTCCCTCTCCGGACCCAAGGACGGTTCGAAGGATTGTACCGTTGTCATCGAAAAGTGATATCCTCGATTGGTGCACAGGACCGGTCCTTGGCCCCTGCCCGAACTCCACCCTTACCTTGATGAGGCCGACGACGATCGGTCTTTGATATGGAAGGACCAGCTCAATCTCCTCGGTTGGACTGCCTGCGGCCATGGAGAAGTGGAGGGAGGTCGCCTTGAGGTAACCTGGTCTTGTGCCCTCCTCACCATCGGTCCCTACGGGCGGGGATGCCTCGATATAATAGGTCTGGTCCGGGACCAGTCCAGCGATGGTGCATCGACCAGAGACATCCGTTGAGAACGTGTCTGAGAGCGTGCCTGATGACAGGTACATCCTCACTGCGGAATCGTTCGCAGGCTCACCGGCATGAGGACCATCGCTTGCGAAGTTGACCTGGACACGGACCTCGAGCGGAGGGAAAGGTGTCAAGACCGGTAATGAGGGCGAGGATGGCGAACCGTTCCCTGATAGGTCAAAGGCCCTGACCCTGAAGTAGTACCAGGTGTTCCAACTGAGCCCTGTGACAGTGATCGTTCTCTGTTGAGGGGTGGCCGTTCCAACGACATGGAAGAGCGCGCTCGTGCTCGTATCGTTCATGAGTACCTCGAAGTGGGAGAGGTCGCTCCCGCCTGGATGTTCCCATAAAAGGCTTATGGATGAGGGGGTGACATCACTTGTTGACAGTTCGATAGGTGATGGTGGAGGGGTCAGGTCCACCGTGATGGCATAGGCCCTGTTCGAGGGCGCGGAGAGATAGGTCCCGTCCCACGCCCTCAGTTCGAACGTGGCATTTACCCTCTCCCCCAGGTCATCGGTGGTGTAGGAGGCTGTGTCCCCGTCCACCTTTTCCACGAGCACCATATTGCCAGTACCTTCGTCAAGCTCATGGACCCAGTATTCCGTCGTATCGTCCTGGTTAAGCTCCCAGTTGAGGAACAACGCCTCTCTTGTGCCCAAATGCGTCACTGTCAGGTTCTTCGGGACCTGGGGCAGGTCGATATCCGGGGAGACGAGGTCAATGGTCCTTATCTCCGAAGCGTTCATCGGATAGGTCATCGACCATTTTTCAGGTGCCGTTCCCTCTTTGAAGACCTCGACAGTGTTAACCGGATGCATAGGGTGGTCCGAACGGATGTACTTGGCATAGGTCATGCTCAGTGGCCTTATGAGACCATCATCGTCTGTCCTAGGCTGTCCCCACTGTGTGAAATGTCCGGTCTGATAGATGGTGCTACCGTCCGATATGGCCTCAATATCCACTCCGGGTAGCGGGACCAATTCCTTTGTCAGGGTCCTGATGGTGATGGAGTTCGAGACCGTTATCTCGGAGGTCCCATCGCAGTAGAGCCCTTCGAAATGGGAATCATAGAGGAACACATTGCTCCCAACACCTGCCCTGACACCATCCACGGGCAGGAACAGGTCGAAAAGGTCACTTTTGTATATCCTAACGTTGTCGGACCCGCTGACCGAGCATGGGACCAATCCGTTCATCGTCGAACTGCTTATAAGGAAATCATTGCAGTTCAAAATGTTCAATCCGCGTGCGTTGCCATGGATCCAAGTATCAGAAATTGTTACTCTCCCATTGTTCAGAAGGACAGATGGGGAGTCGGACCTTGTATTGAACGTCGAGTTACTTACGAGCAGGGAACTATTATTGGCAGAGAGGCACGGACCACCGTCCTCAGTGACGTTGACGATGGTCGCGTTTATCCGGCTGAACCCAGGGGTCTTCAGGTCCATACCGACAGCGGACGTCCCGGTCACCCTTATCCTTGCTCCATTTATGTCCAGATCGACGGCGTTCTCCGAGAGGATGCCTACTGATGAGGTCCCTGAGACGAACATGACCTCACCTTTGAGATTGTTGCTCCTACCGGTTATGTTCGCCCCTATGGATAGGTCATCGCTCACATAGTAGGTGTTCCCTCTGAGCGTGCACCCCATTCCGCCCAATGTTATCCCAATGGACCGTTCCGACTCTATGATGAACGAGCTTTTCACAACCTCTGCCTTGATGTTCTGACCGATGTTGACCGCCGTTGAACCGCTCCCTTTCAACGTGAACGAGCAGTTCTTGACCGACATATCGGTGACGATGCCACTGACCTTGATGTGAGAGGAGGCCTCCTGGTTCGAAATGAAGGTGCTGTTCTCGATTAGGACATCATCTGTGTCGCTAAGGCCTATCGCCCAGATGGACGACCCCGCTGCAAAGGACAGGTTCTCAACCTTGATCCTGCTGCAACCTGTGAATGTCAACCCCTCAACGATGGTCCGAAGGTAAGAGAGGTCAAGGTCGATAACGGATACGTTATCGCATGCGTTAAAGATGATGGGGCACTGCCCGTCAGCGTCCTGGACCAGGGTCCCGCCGCCAAAGATGATGTTGGATACGGTTTGGAACGACGCGACAGGGCTGCCCCCGATGGTCATAGTTTTAAGAAGGTCCACCTTCACCTGTTTGGACGACAATATGACCAGGCCTGTGTCCTCCGAACCGAACACGCAATCCGTCACATAGGTGTAGAGGCTATTGGTCGAATATAGGAGCGTCCCGGCCACCGAACTGACCCTGTTAAGTCGGGTGTATTTCGTTCCGGTGGACGATATCGCTTTGCCGAGCGTGCTCAGAAATGTGGTGTCCGTTATGGTGCAGTTCTCGGTATTGGTCAGGTCCACCGCCGGGTCCGTGCTGCAATCTATGGTCAGATTGGCAAGGGTAAGGTTGCTGGAAGAGCTTATGATGGCCCCGTCCTCTATCCTCAGTCCAGATATGGTGACATCATCCGACCTGATTTCCATCGTGGGAAGCATGCCCTGACCTCTTACCGTGGTCTGGGCAGATCCATTGCCGAAGATGGTGACCTTGTCCTTGTCGATCGATATGGATTCGTTGTACTGGCCAGGTCCTATGATGATGGTATCCCCAGCTTTTGCAGCGCTCAATGCATCGCTTATGGAAGAGTAGGTCGAGGTCTTTCCGACGTACAGAATGGCCCCATCCACGCTCCCGGCGAGCTCCAAAAGGAACAGCCCTGTGAACGCTGCAAGCAGAACGACCGTTACCGCTGTTATGGGCCATAGGACCTCCCGAACCTTCCTTAATCCTTTAAATAGCATGGGACCACCTCTATCAGAGCTTCCCTTAATGTGCGATAATATGAACATCTTAGACTATTAAGCTATCCTACAGCTGTGCAATGCAGCGAGAAAAGGTATTAACGTCTGTTGGGGTTCCACCTGCATGCACCCGGTGAACGATATCAGGGGTGTCAGGTCCGACCTGCTTTCGGGGAAGAAGATAGTCCTGGCCATCACCGGGTCCATAGGCGCTGTCGAGTGCGTCAAGCTCTCAAGGGAGCTCATACGTCACGGAGCCGATGTCCATGCCGTTATGAGCCCCAAGGCATGCGACATTATACACCCTTATGCTATGGGGTTCGCCACTGGGAACCCGGTCATCACCGAACTGACCGGAGGGGTGGAACATGTTTCCCTCTGCGGCAATGTCCAGGGCAGGGCGGACCTGGTGCTCCTGGCACCATGCACCGCGAACACACTGGGAAAGATGGTGCATGCTGTTGACGACACCCCGGTTACCACATTCCTTACGACGGCCATTGGGACAGGGATACCCGTCATATTGGTCCCAGCCATGCACGGAACCATGTACGACCACCCCGTTGTCAAGGAGAACCTGTCCAAGGCGGTTTCCATGGGGGTCGAGGTGGTGGACCCCCTCATAGAGGAGAACAAGGCCAAAATGGCCCCGGTCCCCCTCATTGTGGAGAGAGTACTGCGAAAGCTTGGTAAGGGGGGTCTCAGGGGAGAGAATGTCCTC
>JBFYMY010000092.1:0-2912 GCA_041304645.1 Thermoplasmatales archaeon | reverse complement strand
ACGAACACGGTCATGAACACGAGCATCCCGCGGAGGCACCCGAGGCATCGGCGGCCGAGAAAGCGCCGGAGGAAGCCCCGGAAGCTCCAAAGGAGGCCGCCCCCAAACCCAGGGGAAGGCCCAGGAAGAAGCCCGCTGAAGCCCAGTGAGCATCCACTGCTCTCGAGAACGGACAAAGGCCCCTAACCGCTCCAGGGACCCCGCTCATGTGCAACAATGTCCGAAAAGATATATGTAGTATCTAACGGTTCAAAAGAAGGGTAGGGGACCCGTTAAAGGGCCCTCCCATCTGGTGCCTGCATGACCGAAGGGAGACCATTTAGCTCAGGTGACATGAAAAGGACCATTTCATGGGGGGTCCTTGCCGTCTCCGTTCTCTCTCTGCTCGCTGCCCTTTCGGGGCCATCGCTCGGTGCTGTGACCCCCGGCTCCCTTGCCATCCTTGTCCAGTCCGATACCAATACCCATGAGAACTCCTCCGCCATACCTATCTTCGGTTTCAGCGCCACCTCATCCGGTACGGACACTTTGAGCTTCGTCGAGGTCAATGTCATCTCCCGTGCCACCGCTTTCTCCATGTCCGACCTGGAGGCCATATCCACTGACATGACCGCATCGGGCCTGGGTCTTTACAGGGATAGCGGGTCCGTCAACGACGAACTTGACCCGACCGATACAGCCGTGAGCATAGGATCGTTCTCGGTCTCATCGGGGAGCTCTCCATGGAAGGCGCTATTGAACGTCTCTTCCGAGAGCGTTCCATCATCGGTCTCGGGCTCCTATCAATGGTTGCTCGTCGTAAGGACCTCAGCCTCCATAGGACAGAGCGACGCCTTCCAGCTGGAGGTCCCTTCCTCCGGCATAGGGTTCTCCGACGGGACACGGATGCCCTCCTCTGCGAGCCGGACCGGGACAATGAGCTGCGTCCATCAGAATGCCCACATGTACGGGTCCGGGACCTACATTCCCATTGGCGAGGATGCGGCCCCGGTGGATTCTGCCGCAGTGCAGGCGTTCAGCATCTCCTCAGGCATATCCCAGATCGAATCCATATCGGCTCTGGAACTGGAACTGGTCCCTCTATCGGGGTTCGACCCATGGACCGACCTCAAGAAGGTGGACACCTCTTCTTCTAGCGGAGTGAGGCTCTATTTGGACTTTGGCGGGTCCTCGCCGGATAGCTGGAACCCTGCAGATGACCCGTTCATCACCCCTGGTTCGGTCTCGGTCACCAACATAAGCTCGCCGTCGGTCCTGTATAAGGTCAGATTGGACTTTCAGACATCGGGGACCAGCAGGCCCTGGGTCCCTACCTCCTCCACGGGCTCCCACGATATGTTCATAGTGCTCTCGACCTCGAGCTCCATATCCAACGATGACAGGATGTTCGTAAGGACGAACGCATGGTCGCTCGAGTACACCGGTCTTGACGGGAAGGCGAACACGGTCATAACGACGGCCAACAGCTCCAAACAGGTCAGGGCCGATACGCTGGCCCCCAACCTGACCGGGGCTTCTTTCAGGGTCACTTCGGACAGGGGCTACTTCTACGAGAAGGACACCGACCTCTCCGGCAGGGACGAGGTATTCTACAACAGCGTTTCAGGGGAGGGGATGGGGCAGACATTGAGGTTCATGTTCCAATCGTTCACTGAGGACAATTTCAGGGGATTGACGGGCGAAACGGCCTTCGGTCAGACGCCCTCTGACACCGACCCGGTAACTCCCACGATCGGGTATGTGGTCTCCAACACCCCCCCCAATAACCCTCTGACCCTTACTTTGGAGGACGCCCTGGGGCACTTAACTGTCTGGGACGTGTATGTGACCGAGGACAATGCCCCGCCGCGGACATCCGGTCTACGTCTGACCGATAGTTCCCCTTACATTCACACCGATATTACGCTAAGGTCGGTCCTTTTCAGGAACCTGATGGTCTCGCCCCACCCGTTCCATATAGCTGGGAGCTCGTCGGAACCGGACACGGAGGCGGGGCTTGACAGGGTAGTGTACTCGAACGAACCTTCCCTCCATTCATCGCCGCCCGTTGACGATACGCCAGCTTCCTTCAACGGAACTTACGAGGTCTCATCGATCTCCACATCATTCAGCTCGCCCCTCTACGTGGACGTATTTGATGAGGTCCAGAACCGCAACAGATTGCAGATAGACTACACTCAGCTCAGCACCAGGCCAGTTGTGACGATGGTGACCCCAACGAAGCTGGGACAGGATGTCTCGGGCCTTTTCAGGGTCACGGCCAGGGTCAATACGCCCGCCCCAACCCTTAAGGTCGAGTTCTCCACCGACGGCGTCACAGGACCATTGCCGATGGCCTACGGAGGGACCTCCGGAGGCCTCGAGACATACTACCACGACTGGGAGACGGTCGATGAGGAAGAGGGCCCCACCGCTCTGGTGGTCAAAGCGACCGACAGGACCGGCGGTGTCGGGTACAATACTACGTACTGGGTGAACGTGAACAACTACCCTCTATGGGGTTATTTCGAGAACCTTGCCGAAGGGGATTCACGAGCTGGCCGGCAGACATTGAGCCTTCGTGTCTCCAGCTACTGCAAGTCAGTCCTGCTCTATGTTGACGACACGCTCGTTGACAGTTACACCGGGGTCATCATAAACGGCAGGGTCCAGCTGGACCTGGACACCAAACAGTTCAAGGAGGGCGTTCACGTCGTCAAGGCATACCTCCAGGGTTACGGGGGAAGGACCCTTGAGGTCATCGTGAAGGCGACCTTCGACAATACCGCGCCCCTCATAGGGAAAGCTTGGGTGGACTATCCCGGGACCCAGACGGCCGCAAGGGCAGGGGATTATGTAAGGGTCAAAGCCACCCTCAAGGACAATGTCTCGGGGCTCCTCACCCAGAGGGTGTTCGCATCCTCCATAGGCGG
>JBFYMY010000091.1:0-5439 GCA_041304645.1 Thermoplasmatales archaeon | reverse complement strand
CTTGGCCATCCTGCTCGTCGAGGACCACATAATCAACCAGAAGCTCGCTAGGGCCCTTCTCGAGAAGAGGAACCACAGCGTCACCATAGCCAACAACGGGAAGGAAGCGGTCGCTGTGCTCGAACGGGAGGACTTCGACCTGGTCCTCATGGACCTCCAGATGCCGGAGATGGACGGACTTGAGGCGACCAAGAGGATCCGGGACAAGGGGTCGAGCGTCATGAGGCACGACATACCGATAATCGCCATGACGGCCCATGCCATGAGCGGGGACAGGGACAGGTGCCTGGTCTCCGGGATGGATGGCTACATCTCCAAACCGATAAACGTCAACGACCTTTTTAACGAGATAGGAAGGATCTGCCGCGATTCGAATTCCAAGGCAAAGGCATGAATGGGGTATCAACATGAACGAGACATTCGAAGTGAACGAGAGATTCCAGGCCGATGAGGTGCTTGAACAGATAGGAGGGAGCACCGAGCTCCTGAGGGAGATGATAGAGATCTTCCAGACCGTTTATTCGGACGATCTAAAGAACATAGAGGAATCCATAAGGTCCGGGGACGCCGAGACCGTGCGGAGGGCCGTTCACAGGATGAAGGGGTCCGTATCCAATTTCGGGAAGGGGAGGGCATATCTGGCAGCCCTCAGGATGGAGGAGGAGGCCAGGAGCAACAACCTGTCCAGGATGGATGGGATGCTGTCCGAGCTCAGGACCGAGCTCGAAGCCCTTCTGGTCGAACTTGGGAACTATGCAAAGAAAATCTGACGGACCGGTACGTCAGGTCTGCCCGGACGACCGTACCCTTTCCTAGGAAAAATGGAGAAAAATTTTATATATTCTGGATAAAATCGAATGGGGCGAAGAAATATGAAGATGATCGCTGCCGATGACAATGCCGTATCACTGCATGTCCTGAGGACCACCCTCAAGTACTGGGGCCACGACGTACTGGCCGTCCCTGACGGAGGCCAGGCATGGAAGGCCATGGAAAGCTGGGGGGTCCCTGACATGATGGTCATAGACCGCGAGATGCCCAGATTGTCCGGGGACGAGCTGCTTGACAGGATCAGGGCCGACCCAAGGACCAAGGACATCTATGTTGTGATGCTCACGGCAAGGAACCTCGAGAGCGATATGAAGGAGGGGTTCGACAAGGGAGTGGACGATTACATCGGCAAGCCTGTGAGAGAGGACGAACTGAAGGAGAGCATCACGAAAGGGGCCGACTTCCTTGCCGGGAAGATGGGCTCGACCACCAGGGATGAGCTCCGAAGGGGCAACATCATAGATTTCAACAGAAGGCGTCTGCTCAGATGATCCGGCCCCGCCTGCGTGGTCCTGGTACGTGGTCGGTCCGGGATTATAACTTTTATATCACTTGTTTGTTCTATACCCCCAGTAAGTGCGGGACCATGGGACGATGAAAGGAGGCTAGCTGAATTGGGCGTGCAGAAAGGGAGAGGCATCGAGGCGCTCATCAAGCCCGAACCCAGCGTGGCCAAGCCGCCCCCCGTGAACGAGAGGAAGGCCAGGATCAAGGAGCTTGAAGAGGAGTTCCTGGATATCAAGGTGAACATCACAGCACAAAAAAAAGGGCTCGAGGGGCTGAGGAAGGACCTCACCATCAAGCTGATGTTGGACGGAAAGGTCGATAAGACCCCTCTCCTTGAGGCCGAGAACGCACTGATGAAGCTAGTGGAACGCAGGGACCAGGTCCAGAAGGATATCGATGCCCTGCGTTCGGAGGAGCACCCCTATATCCATGAGCCCGAGCGGGTGCAGAGCGGAAAAGGTGATGGAAGGGGCCTGCTCTCGACCGACCTCGATATAAGGATGGTGAGGGAGCTCCTCACTGACGAGGGGACCAAGCCCCGACCGGTTCCCATGGAGGGACCACCGGGCGACAGGGAATATGTCGAGAGGCTCAAGGACGAGCTTTCCCCAAGGAAGGAGGCCATGAAGCTAAGGCTCGAAGCTGGCAGGGGGCAACCCCCACCTGCGCTATCCCCCTCGTTCCAGAATGCTACACCGGCCCAAGCGCCTAAGGTCTCATCCGCCCCCCCGGAAAATAACGAGAGACCGATCCCCGATGAACCTCCAGTAACCCTTCCTGCCGCGACACGAGGGAGGGTCGCACCCAGGAAGGTAAGGGTGAAGATGGGCACCTTCAAACCTCTTCCCCAGCCCAAGGACAAGAGGATGTACGAGATAATAGACAGAAGCATTATGATGATGGAGACCGGAGACCCTGTGGGGGCAAAGGACCAGCTCCTGAAGGCCCTGACGGAGTACCCCATGGACGACGAGCTCCTGTACCACCTGGGCAATTCCTTCTTCATGCTGGGCGACCTTGAGAACGCAGAGGTCAGGTTCCGAAAGGCCGTGGAGAAGAACCCCACATCCTACAGGGCCCTCAACAATCTGGGGATAGTGCTCAGGAAGAAGGGGAAGAGGGAACAGGCCATAAGGGTCCTGAACCAGTCCCTTGAGGTGAACAACAAGTACGAGAGGGCCTGGTTCAACCTCGGGACCATATTCATGGAGATCGAACCTCCCCTCCTGAAGGAAGCGCAGATCTTCTTGAAGAGAGCACTGGAATGCGATCCCAGCTATCAGAAGGCCAGGGAGAAGCTCGCCGAATGCGATAGGATGCTCCAGAAGGCCTCATAAGTACCGCGCAGGCCATCATTTATAAATAGAGCGGTATTTCATCCGGAGGAAGGTGAGCATCCTGAGGATATCGTACCTTAACGGGCCTCTACTGGCCCTTCTGCTGGTCCTGGCCGGGGTCGGGCTCCTCCCGCTCCTAGACGACGTATCTGCCGTACCTATCGATTACCCTGTGACGTTATCCGGCGGATACGCCATGGAAATAGAGGATACTGGCACGTACGTTGACCACCTGCAACCCTTGGCCAACGAGAACTATCTGGTGAGGTTCGAGAACCGGGACAATTTCCAGGTCAGGTACAGGTTGGACCTCTCCGGCGTCCCGGCCGGATGGACGGTGTTCCTCGAATCGGGAGGCAGGTCAGCCGTTGTGGACCTGGACCCGCTCGCGACCAGGTCCATGTACGTTTACATCAAGAACCCCACGGCCGGGACCCATGATATCCTCCTCAATACGACCAAGGAGGGCTCACCGGACTACTGGAACATAGTCCTCAGGCTGATGGTGCAGAAGGGGCCCCTCATCGTCGAGGCGGTCGGTACGACCTTCACCGTGGGGAGGACCACACCGGTGGAGTTCGACGTGAAGCTCTCGAACATCGGGACGGCGCCTTTGAACATTTCGCTTTCCATGGACAGGATGGTCCTCTCCGACCGTCCCGTCGAGGGGTCCTGGACCTACGATTTCAACCCCAGAGGGCTCATATTGCCTGGGGGGCAGAACAGGACGGTCAGGGCGACGGTCAGGTCCTCTGAGACCGAGAAGCTAGGCGCCCAGTACATCAGTTCTGTCATCGCCTCCATAGAGGGGATAAGCAGACCATTCACATCGGCCCTGCTCACGTTCAGGGTCTCCACCATCTATGACCTCAAGGTGTCCGTCTCGCCGTCAGGCTACCAGAAGATAGCCCCGGGCAGCTCGTTCCAGTTCACGCTCGAGCTCTACAATCTTGCGGACGATACCGATTACGTCATCATAAGCGAGTACGAGAAACCGACGGATTGGTCCATAGGCTGGAACGATACCATAGACCCGACATCGCTCGCTGTCTCGATATCACCCGAGGCCAGCAGGGAGTTCCATCCTGTCGTTTTCACCTCCCCAACGGCCATGGCGGGCAGGCATACGGTGGTACTCAAGGCGAAAGGGACCGGTAACTTGACCGATATCATATTGCCCATCGAGATCGCAAGGAAGGATTCTTTCGAGATGAGGAGCATCCTTCCTCCCGGGTCAGCCGACACTTACAGGCTCTTCACGGGCCCAAATACCTTCGAGGTATCGCTTCGGAACCTTGGCAATTATTACGACACGGCGACCGTAGCGGTGCTCAGCGCGCCCTCTTTCGCCTCTGTCCGATTGGTCCATATCAGGGTCGGGGCGGGGTCGCAGAACACCAGTACGGCAGGGTCCGGCACCTTGAACCTATCAGGCTCCAACGACCACGAGTTCGACATAGACCCATGGAGCGGCCCGCTCCGGCTATCCTTCTCTCCCGGACAGACCGCCGCAATTGGGATATTGGCCACCGACATAGACCCTGCAACCGATGCCGTGAGCGGCAAACTTGTGCTGAAGTACACATTTGGCGTCTTCTCCTCCAGTAAGGTCCTGGAGCTCGAGCTCAAGGTCATCCTCTCCGATGTGGAGGTCCTCTCTACCGACCCCGACTCGGTCCCCGACCTAGAGGTCTATCCGGGACCCGACCTCAAAGTGGGTGACAGGGTCCATTTCACTTTCAGCGTCAAGAACAACTACCCCCTCCCCACCAATGGGCTGGAATGGAGCATAGTGCTCTCGGGGACGGTCCTGGTGAAGGGCGACCTGGGAGAGATACAGCCAGGCGAGACCAGGGATTTCAATGTCTCATGGAAGGCCAACAAGCCCACAAGGATAAGCAACCCCGCCATCGTCAGGATCACAGGAAGGGGTTACACCGATGTCAATACAGCCCCTTCCGCCAAGTCGGACGAACCCATATACATAGAACCGGGAAGGAGCGGCCCTTCATGGGGCCTCATCATACTATTTGCCGGCTTCATGGTAGCATTGATAACGGGGCTGGTCGTGGCCTGGATGGTCGTCCAATCCCGATTGCGGGAAAGGGAGGATGAGGAAAGGAGGAACTACGAGTCCCTCTACGGGCCCAGGAAGAGGTCTGCGTTCGGACCGTCCAGGGACGACCGCAGGAGGGGGCTCGCTCCTTCCAGGGCACGGGGCCTGCCATCGGCAGGGTCCATCGAAAGACCTGTAAAGGGGGCCGAACAAAGCAGAGGAAGGGGGAGAACAGGGCCTCCCGCGAGAAGGGGGAGGGAACATGAGGGGCCAAAAAAAAAAGAGAGAGGTCCCAAGGCCCCGAAGGGAGAAGGGCCAGCCCCTTCAGACCTTGAGGAGCGTGAGGCTGGCTCGGAGGACACATCCAGGCCTTCCGAAGCGGCCGATGAGAGATCGGTAGAGGACCTATCCGAGCTCTACGAGGTCGAGGAACTGGAGGAATGAAACCCTGAAAAGGCCTCGAAGGCTTTAAGGAGTAGTTCCTTTTTAAGGCGCACCGTCGTGCGAATATGGTCCCTAACTCCCAGCTAGCCGAATGGGTCCGAAGCATGGCCCTCATGTGCAGACCCGACCGTGTCCATTGGTGCGATGGCTCGCAGGAGGAATATGATTCCCTGTGCGAGCTCATGGTGAGGTCTGGCACCTTCATAAGATTGAACATAGAGCTGAGGCCCAACAGCTTTCTAGCTCGTTCCGACCCATTGGATG
>JBFYMY010000090.1:0-3615 GCA_041304645.1 Thermoplasmatales archaeon | reverse complement strand
ACTGCTTTGACCTCGTCCGCGTCCCACGAGGCAGGTGGAGCGGACCCAATGGTTATCTCCCCGCTCTTCTGGACCTTGACGCTCATCGTAGTAGTGGCCGTGAAGGCAGGGAAGGTCTTGGAATATGTCAGAGTCAGCGTCCCGTTGTAGGACTTGGACAGGTTCGGCGACTGGTCATCATCCTCACCCTCCATATCGGAGGTATCGATACAGCCGGTCGCAAAGAGCATGACGGGCAGCAATATGGCAAGAATCAGATATCTTCTGTCCATGATATCATCCCCGTTCCATGATCTGGTATTCCACCATCCTATGGTCAATGTGGTTCGGGTTATAAAAATTGAGGGGGCGATGGGATACGATAGGACCTAGCCGCAGACCATATTGTTGCTCTTCAATCTCCTTACCGCACTGGCCAGACCGATGATGATCAGTATATCCTCCGGACCGAGCCTATATCCTGGGTCCGGTCCTATGATGGGACCCTTCCCGTGCTTTATGCCGATCACCGTCACACCGAAATTCTGGCGGAAGCTCATCTCTGCAAGGGTCTTGCCAGATAACCTTGGGTTCCGGACCACTCTGACCTCTGCGATCTTGAACCTTTCCGTACTTTCCCCCTTCTGCAGTTCCTCTACCTCGTTCAGGAGCCTCTCTGCAAGATCGAGCTTGTCAGGCAGTCCGACTATCACGATCCTGTCCCCGGGGAATATCCTGAAGTCCGGACCTGGGTCGTTGTTGACCCTTCCGCCTCTTTTGACAGCAAGTATGGACACCCCGGTCAGGGACCTCAGAGGCAGGTCCCGGACCAAATGGCCAGTGGTTCCCAACCAATTGTTCAGGAGAACCTCTTTGAACGACACCGAGCAGTTCGCGCCGTCAGGGAGCATATCAATCATATGGGTGAGCGATTCCACCGCCTGGACGGATGCGTCCCTGAACGGACGGAATATGAGATTTGCTCCCCTTTTCTCGTAGATACGGGCCTCCCTCTGGTTCACCGCGGTCAGTGCGACCTTGCCCTTGAACCCCCTCAGCTTCAGGTTCTCGAGCAGTGCCAGATTGAGCTCCTTGACCCTAACGGTCGAAACCACCCATCTAGCCTTGTCTATGGGCAGGTGGTCGTTCATCTCGGAGTCGGCAATATCTCCGTAAAGGACCGGGACCCCTCTGGCCTTCCACCGTCTGAGAACGACCGGGTCGTAGTCCACTGCTATTATCCTCTTGTTCCTCCTGAGGAGGTTCTCCGCTATCTCGCTCCCGTACTGTCCTAGACCGACCAGGATCACATCGGCCTTGTTCGCCTCTTTCAGGGAATCTATGGCCATCTCCCTGAAAGGGTCCTTCCTTTCGAATATCTTCAGAGGCCTGGAGAACAGCCTGTACAATCTCTCAGAGTATAGGATCATGTAGGAGGATGCGAAGATCGTGACGACGCCAACCAGGGTTATGACCCCCATGGTCTCGTCGTTTATATGGCCGAGGCCCAGGCCCAATGTGGCTACGACCAGGGAGAACTCGGAGATCTGCGCAACCGTGAGCCCTGCAAGGAAACCGGTCCTCCGCCTGTACCCCATGAAGCCCATGATGGCGACCACTATGAGCGGATTGCCTATGAGAACGAACAGGGACAGGATGATGGATGTCCCTATCTTCGAACCGATCGCGTCCCAGTGGAGGTGCGTTCCCAGGCCAATGAAGAAGAAGAGCAGGAGGAAGTCCCTGAGGCCGGTAAGCCTAGCACCTATGGCGTCCCTGTAATCGGTGGACGCCAGGGATATCCCTGCTACGAAGGCCCCGAGCTCCTTCGTGAAACCGAGGACCTCGCTCACGGAGCCCAGTATGACGGCCCATGCTATGGCAAAGAGGGCCAGGAGCTCCGGTGAGCGTGCTAGTTGTGCTGTAAGTCGCGGGATCACGAACTTCCAGATAAGACCGACGACAAGTAGGAAGCCCACCCCCTTTCCAGCCATAAAAAGGTATGTCACCAGGGGCGCCATGCCCTCGGAGATATCCGCACCGAGCGTGGTAAGGGCCACCAGGGCGATGATGGCGACAATGTCCTGGACGATGAGGAAGCCGAGAGCTATCTGGCCGTGGAGGGAATCTATCTCTTTCTTATCCGAGAGCAGCTTCACTATGATGATGGTGCTCGAGAAGGTGAGCGCCACGGAGACGTAGAGCGCGCTGACAAGGGACATGCCCAGGACCAGTGTTATTCCCAGACCGATCAGGCTCGTGAACAGGATCTGTCCCAGGCCGGTCGCTAGTGCCACCGGTCCAATGCTCTTGATAAGGTGGATGTCGAGCCTCAACCCGACTATGAACAGAAGAAGGGCAACACCTATCTGTGCAAGGAGCTCGAAGTTGCCCTCCGAGTCCATCAGCCCCAGTCCACCGGGTCCGGCAAGTATACCGGTGAGAAGGAACATGATGATGAGAGGCTGACGTAGCCTCTGTCCTATGGCTCCAAGGAGTGCGGCAAGGCCGAGTACCACGGCAATGGAGAAGAATACGCTGTCCGGGAACATCCTTCGGTACCCCGCCGGGAGGTCCCCGGCGTCACTTCATTGCGGGTCTCCGATATATTGGTTACTTACCGTATGCCCAGGACTATTCCTCTATATCGTGGGTTTTTGGCCTTTTAATGGCATATCCCACGACGGCTCCTATGAGCAGGGCCGCAAGCAGTATACCGACACCGGCTAGGGGCGGGATGCCTATGCCCTCGACCTTCCTGGGGGTCTTGGTGATCTCGACCCTCTGGTAGAAGGAGACCTTGACCGTGTAGGTCCCGTTGGATTCGAGCTTCACAGGGCCGTCCAGGGACCCGAGCTCATTACCGTTGGGATCGTAGATGACAGCGTGTGCCGCTGCTATGTAAATGCTGTACTCCCCCGCTTCCGGGAGGCTGAACTTGACCTCTCCATTCGCATCGGTCTTTCCCTTTGCGATGCCTGCCATTTCGACGTTCAGGTCCTTTATGGGAGTCCCGTTATCCTTCTGCACGAACCTCATAGTGAGATTCAGTGGCAGCGGGATGGGTATCTTGGGCATCAGATAGAATGGCTGGTATATGTTGTCGCCAGGTAAGAGTGTTACCGTTGCGGATGATGCCCCGTAACCCGATAGGGAAGCTTTGACGTAGTAATCCCCCGGCAATAGGACCTGTTCGTAATAACCGGTGGCATCGGCCGTGAGTGTGTATGTCAGTATGGTCCCGGGCATCTGATATATCTTCACTGCCGCTCCCGAGGCGGGAGCGTATGAGAATAGCTTGTAGACCTTACCGTAGATGCGGGCCATGTCCTGCTGCTCTTCCTTGACCACTATCTCGACCCACATTATGTTGGATGAGCTCAGAGGGAAGTTCACAGGGAGCGAAGTCGATGTGGAGACCGCGCCGCCGGGGAAGAGGTGATAATTGACCTAAACGACCACATACGATTGATGGAACCCTGAGACCTGCCAGGTCGAGAACAGGTAGATGGGCGGGGAGATGAACAGGCCAGAGACAGGTGTTACTGAGTTGTAGTTCAACGACCCGCTGGAGAGCCCTATATTGAATCCGGGGACCGGATCACCGGTGCCGTCGATCACCTGGCCAGCGATTAT
>JBFYMY010000089.1:0-4626 GCA_041304645.1 Thermoplasmatales archaeon | reverse complement strand
TGGTCCACTTCCGGCCCCTTCTCGGTGGACCTCTCGCCCATCCTTGATAGAAGGTGGTCCCGCAACGGACCTATGGGCCTTGTCGCCTCGTCCGAATCGAGCTTCTTGGCATTATCGAGCTGGCCTTCCCAGAACTTGCCCATCTCGGTGTGGAGCTCCACCCTCCTGGTCAACCATTGTCTCCTTGCCTCGAGCTCCCTTGCCTTCTTCTGGGCGTCAATGAACTTCCCATGGTGCAGGTTGGACTCATCCACCTTCTCGAGCATGGCCCTGTGGGCCTCTTCCATCCGGAGGAGGTTCTGGTCGATCTCCTCCTGGATATCCGTTGTCCTCTGCATCATCTCATCGGGAGTGTACCCGTCCGTTATCTCCCTGAGCTTCCTCATGGTGGCCTTGATCTCATCAAGGTGCTTCCTCTCCTGTTCTATCTTTATGTCCTCTGTCTCTATCTTCCATTCAAGGTCGGAGACGTACCTCTGAAGGCTAGAAATCTCACTAGACCGGTCCTTCAGCCTGTCCATCTTGTCCAGCAGCTCGAAGAGCTCCTTGCTCAGGGCCTTGTTCCTCACGCGGAGGGAACCGCGTTCCGCCTTGAGGGTCTGGACCGCTTTGTTGACCTCATCCCTCCTTGCCTTCTCCTCGTCGCTCTCTTCCTCGGGGAGCTGGCCGACCTGCTCCAGGCCCTCTTTCTCCTTTGAGAACGTTTCGACCATGGACCTGTGCTTCTGTATGATCTGCTCCATGACATCCTCCCTTGTCGGCAGCCCGAGCTCCTGGGGGGGTATGACCATATCAGAACCGTAATCATAGATGGGCGGGAGGACGACCATGGTCGCCTCCGGTGCCGGAGCAGGGGGGATATCGGTCGTCGGAACGGCAGTCTGTACGTCACCCTTGGACCGGTCCTCCTCGGATACGGCCGGTCCTTCATCGTCGAGGGGTCCTCCGGTTGTCGGGACCACTTTCGATGGTTCGCTGACCACCGGGTCCCCCTCACCGCCTGACCCCTGGACCTCTTGTCGCTCGCAGTCGTTCACCTTATCTAAATTCTCGTCTCCCGTCATGGGACCACCTACCTATCGATGTCCGTCACTCGTAACCCTTTATATCGTCCGGGTTCTCGTTCCAGTAGTTGTAAGGTGAATACTGCCTCTCCTGGGATTCCGACATCTCACCGGCCAGGCCTCCATAGTAATGGCCGAACCTTTCCTTGACCTGTTCCTCGGCCGAGCGACCTCTTCTTATCGCCTGTTCCACATGTCCTGCGCTTATTAGATCGGCGCCCTCGGCCACAGCGAAATCGCCAGCGGCCCTTATGACCCCGCCCATACCCCTCAATCTCAGGGTGAGGGCCTTCTTCCTCTTGTCCATGACCAAGGCCCTGTTCCTTGCGAACCTGAGGAGGGACCTTATACCACCTTGGTCAACATGCGGTATCCGGCCATCGAGCCTCACCTCCTGGGAGATGAACCTGATGAAATCAGACCTCCCACGGGCATCGTCTGGCATGGCCGTCTCGACAAGTACCTCATAACCGCTCCCCGTTATCCTGGACCTCAGAGGGGAGATGATATGGTGCAGGTCCTGGATATTGCATGCCCCGACGAAGACAAGGTCGCAGGGCACATTGTCCACCTTGACGCTCGCTCCCGCGCTCTGCGGGTTCCTCCCTGATATCGGGAACTGCCTTTCTTGCATGGCCGTCAGTATGAACCTCTGCAGATGGCCGAGGTGAGGGAGCTCGTCTATGAACAGAACCCCCTCATGGGCCTCGTGTATTGCGCCCGGGACCACCCTCTCATAGGGTGGGGTCCCGAGGCCCTTGTGCCCGCCGTACGGGTCATGTCTCACATCGCCTAGGAGCTCCGTTTCAGAAGCTCCTGTGGCCATGATGAAGTTATTCCTCTTGAGAGGCAGGAGGACCTTCTTTGGGGATGACCTCTCCTTCTCCCTCCTTGCCTCTAACGCTTTCTGGTCCAGGACCCTTATCTTCGGTCCTGCTGGTTCGTAAACGACCACTTCCTCCTTGCCGCTCACGAGCCTAGTGGTCTGGACCCTGGGCCTCTGGGCCCCTATCTGGTTCAACGTGACCTTAAGGATGTCCTCTATGCCCTGGAGCATATTTGACATATCGACCCTTGCCACCCTGTTGGGCCCAGGCGCCTTGGGGCCGCCACAGTTCGGGCATATCGTCTGGTCCTCGGGCGAATACGTGCCGCAGCGGGCGCACCTGTACCCGAGCTTCTCCGCGACGTCAACAGGGGCCTCCACGGGGGAGATGAGCACATCCCTAGCCTTCGATTCCCTCAGCTCATCCTCTTCGACCTCGGCCCTGGTCCTGACCTGGACGAAAGGTCTCTCCGGGTACTCGGGATTGGATACGACATAGACCTGTGTCCGAGGTGGGGGCAAATGGTAGGCAAGTGCCTGGGCTATCATCGATTTGCCCGTTCCGGGCGGTCCTACGAGGAGCAGATGCCTCCTCTGCTTTGCTGCGATGAGGGCCAACTTGACGGCTTCGTCCTGACCTATCACCCTCTGCAATGGGTCAGGCGAGAAGGGGATGATAGAGGTATCCGGCACATCATCTATATGGAACATATCGACAGCTGTGCCATCGAGATTCCCAGCCTTGGGGACCTGCGACCTTGCTGCCAGCTTCCTGGCCTTGACCATCTTTATCCTTCCTATGATCTATCCCTTTTTACGAACGTCAGTTCTCAAGGTCCATCTTCGAGAGCACCGTCACTCCTTCGGGCTCATTGGTCAGGTTGCCTTTCTTGGAGCCTACGAGGAACCTTATGCTCTGCTCCCCGGCGATATCTAGGAGCCTCTGTGATATTATACCATCGAAGACCACGGCATGTATGGGCGCGGGTGGCGTCCTCAGCGTGTCCGCCAGCTGTCTGACGGCTATCTCCTGGACCACCTCGCCTGACGGGTTTATCAGCATGGCCCTGAGAGTTCCGGAGAGGGTCTTCAGTATGTCCCTGTACCTCGACACTTCCGGGCTCACGGCCGTAGGGTCGGACGTTCTAGGCTTTGGGGCTTCATCAACGCCAGTGGCGTCCTGAGCGATCTCACCCTCGTCGTTCGCTCTTACCGATTGCTCCTGGACGGCCGGTCTGACCTCCTCGGTCCTGACCGGGGCCTCAGGACCCCTGGGAGGTCTGGGCGGCCTGTTGTTCTCGAACTTCTCCCTCAGCATCTCCCGCCTCTCATGTCTCCTCTCCTGCCAGTTCTTGCCCTCCCCGTTCTTCTTATCGTTCGGACCGTTATCTGGCCTGTCCTTGAACTCGGACCCTATGTCGTTCATCTCCATGTACTGCTCTACGGGCACCTTGTTCCTGAGGGCCTTTATGATCTGCTTCTGGGTCAGCTCCTCGACCTCAAGGGATTTGGGGGCCTTTGACACGAAATCGACCTCGGCTATCTGGAAGAGCTCCTTGAGTATCAGGTCACCGCCCCGGTCACCGTCAACGAAGGCGGTAACGACCTTCTCGCCGGTAACCTTCTGTATCGTGGGGGATATGTTGGTCCCGCCCACGGCTATGACGTTCTTTATGCCGTACTTCAGCAGGTTGATGACGTCCGAGCGGCCCTCGACCAGGATTATCGCATCGGATGTGTCTATGTTCGGACCGGCCGGACACTTGTCCTCGCCGTAGAGAGCGACCTCGTCCACCTGTACGGCCTGTCTGACCGAATCGGAGAGGTCCAGACCAGAGACCTTGCTCTGGCTCAGCATGTTCGTGAGCAGCTCCTTTGCCCTGTCTATGATCTTCTGTTTCTTTGTTATCCTCACATCCTCTATCTTCTCGATGGATACCTTCGCCCTGCACGGACCTATCCTATCGATGGTCTCAAGGGAGGCCGCCAGTATGGCCGTCTCCACCTGGTCCAGGCTGGAGGGTATGAGGACCGTTCCCTCGGACTTCCCCTTCTTGGAGGAGATGTCCACCTCTATCCTTCCCATCCTCCCGGTCTTCTGGAGGTCACGGAGGTCCAGTTCATCGCCCAGGAGCCCCTCGGTCTGTCCGAAGATGGCCCCTACGACATCGGGCTTCTCAACGATGCCGTCGGCAGAGAGCTTTGCTTCTATCAGATATTTCGTTGTAGCTGGATCCAGGTTCATTCATCTCACCTTCTTTTTTTTTAATTCCCATTGTCCCCGATACCTCGGGCAGAGAAAAGGAGCTGTCCATCCCCTCAAGGGACCGAGGACCCACTTCTTCCCTACCTACACTCAGAGGACCCCTTGGGTCCCATGGGCCCCATGTGGGGCTAGCAAGCGATGATCGTGAATCTTAGTCATTACCGGTCCGAACCGGCCCCTTAGGGAGAAAGGTTACCTTTTCGATGACCCATGAAGGATTTTGTATTTAAATATTGGCCTTTAAGGGTCCTTTGTGGCCCTAATTTGGAGGTGTTCGGCTTGGCTTTCATAAGCCTTGCCACTGCCTAGCATCATCATAACATAGGGCCCGTCCATGTGAGAACCTTATTATATCCACATCTTTTATAGGTCCTGGTATATGAAACGCATCAAGGTCATCAATGACCCCACCGATATGGTGTCGCTCCTCAGGGCTATGGATTCCCCCATAAAGAAATCCGTTTTCCAGG
>JBFYMY010000088.1:0-3511 GCA_041304645.1 Thermoplasmatales archaeon | reverse complement strand
GCTGGAACTGGAATGACCCCATCCTCATAGGCCACAGGGATGGTCCCGGAAGGGAGTACCCAGTGGTATCCACCTATGGCGATGGTATCGTTTGGGTGCTCTGGAACGATGCGACCAACGGTGTAGAGAACGGGACCAGGTTATTCATCGGAAGGAGCCTGGATGCCGGCAGGACCTGGGAGACCTGGAACATGACTCCCTTCCAGGCGTTCTTCGATTATCCCACCATCAATGCTGGTCCCGACGGTTCCGTGGCAGTGGCCTTCTATGCTTCAGAGGGCTTGCCGATATCTTCCGGGAGCGAATGGTACGTCTATGGTGGCATGGACCCTTTCGGCGCATCACAGACCCCCTCCATCAATTTCACAAAGGCCGACCCGACCCCCACCTATGTCGGGGACGATCTCCATGCACTCCACGATTTCTTCGAGATAGTCATCACACCGGACATGGCCCTGAACATAGCCTACCAGTATTACATCGGTCCGGACAACGGTCACAGTCTGATGTACTTCGTGAAAGGCAATTATCCGACCATGGTCCTTTAACGAACCCTATCCTATCTTCGTACAGATCTACTCCATATCGGATCAGGCATTACCAAAGATAGGGCTTTAACTTTCGCATATGAGGACGCTCGTGGATCGACCCTTAAAAGCAAAATATGAAATGTATGATAAGTATGATAATACATAAATATGGACCGGTCCTACAGCACCTTGGTGCCTTCATGCCCGAGAACGTCATAATAGGTAGTGCGACGGTCGGTTCCAGGGGACAGATAGTCCTGCCTGTCAACCTAAGGAAAGAATGTGATATAAAACCCGGTGACACGCTCATCGTCATGTCAAGACATGGGATGGGGGGCCCATCAATGGTCCTGTTCAAAGCCTCATCATTGGCCGGGGTCCTGGAGGATATGGAGGCGACTGGCAAGCGGGTCAAGTACCTCATCAAGAGGTCGGAAAAAAAGCAGGTAATGAAAAGTTCGAGAAAAAGAGGGGATCGAGCATGACCAGCCCGGGCCATTCCTGCAATATCGAGACCAAAGGCCTGACGAAGAAGTTCGGTGGTTTCACGGCCGTGGATGATGTGGATTTCTGTGTCAATGAAGGGGAGATATTCGGACTGCTAGGCCCGAACGGCGCGGGGAAGTCCACGATCATCAGGATGCTTACGACACTTTCCATGCCCTCTTCGGGCACAGCAAAGGTAGCAGGCCATGACATCGTCAAGGAACCTCATAAGGTCAGGGAGATGGTTGGGATCGTCTCCGAGAAGATGATTATGTACGATAGGTTGACCCCTCGGGAGAACCTGAGGCTCTTCGGCAGGCTCTACAATGTTCCCGGAAGGGAGCTCGAGGACCGCATCGAGGAACTTTTGACCATCGTGAACATGACAAAATGGGCCGATACACAGATCGGGAAGTTCTCCACTGGGATGAGGCAGCGTATCAATGTGGTCCGCTCACTCGTTTCAAAGCCGAGGGTGGTGTTCATGGACGAACCGACCCTGGGATTGGACCCCCAGAGCACGACCGAGATCAGGAAGTTGATTCAGAGATTGAACAGGTCGGACGGTCTAACGATCATACTCACGACCCATATCATGAACGAAGCCGATGTCCTATGCGGTCGCATTGGACTCATAGATAAGGGCAGGATAGCGGCGATCGGTTCCCCGTCGGAGCTTAAGGGTAAGATATCCGAGAAAGGGCGGACCATAGTGGACCTTGACCTTATCGACCCACCGCACGACGCTTTTGACAGGTTGAGAAAGGCAGAGTTCGTCCTAAGTGCGGCCCAGGTCGAGAACCGGGTCAAGGTGATAGTCTCAAGGGAGAATGCGTTCGAAGATGTTCTGGAGGCCGTAAGGAAGAACGAATTGAGATTGAGGAACGCATCGGTCATGAGCCCATCCCTCGAGGATGTCTTCCTCCACTTCACAGGTAGGTCCATGGTCGATGAGGTGAAGGACAAGGTACCCATGACGGGCGGTCATGGGCCTTGGAGGCGGTCTGGGTCCGGCAGGGTAAGGTGAATCACCATGAGGATAACGCATCTCTTGAAACATTCGGTCTGGATAGCCCAGAAGGACCTTATCGAGTTCTCAAGGAACAGGATGCTCCTGGTGATGCTCATCATATTCCCTCTGTTCATGATGGTGCTGACAGGTTACATCTTTCCCACTGGCAACACTTTGAGGGACTTGCCCATCGCCTTGGTGAACCAGGATATGACCGAGGGTATCTACGGGAACGAATCAGTGGCCCTCATAGGGGACCTGGAGGAGATGGGGCAACGGTCGGGTTCCTTCGATTTCAGGACAACGGGGTCCGAGAGCGAGGCAAGGGACCTTATCACCAAGGGGAAGATGAGCGGGGCGGTCATCATCGGGAAGAACTTCACCGAGGACATCATCTCCGGGGAACAGGGGTCGGTCACAGTGCTCTACGACCAGTCCAAACCGCAGATCTCACTTCAGGTCATGGCCGCATTGGACAGTGCCATCGCGAGGATCGGCACCCAGAAGGCGGTCTCCACGGTCAACAGGACCATAGGTATCGATATGAATGCCTCATCTGCGCTCGTCACACCGTTCAAGGTCGGCAATAAAGGGACCGTACCTGGCAACCCCAGCTATTTCCAGTTCCTGGCCCCGGGGATCATGATGTTATTGGTAATGTTCAGCGTTATGCAAGGTCTGCCAAGGGCCATATCTCACGAAAAGGAGGCAGGTACGTTCGATGGTATCCTTGCCGCTCCGACGAGCAGGTTCTCGATCATCATGGGCAAGACATTGGCCCAGAGCGTCAGAGGTATGACCCAGGGAGGCATCGTCCTCCTGCTTGCGATCGTGCTTTTCGGGGTCAAGGTCAATGGTCCGATATGGCTTGTCATAGGTCTTATGCTACTTGGCATATTCAGCTTCATAGGGGTTGGGATCATAATAACCTCCATCGCATCGGACGAGGAGACCGCTCAGATGTTCATGATGCTGCTCCAGTTCCCCATGATGTTCCTTTCAGGGGTTTTCTTCCCCGTAGAGCAGATGCCCTGGTACATGCAGTATGCCTCCAAAGCGCTCCCCTTGACCTATGCCATACAAGCCATGAGGAAAGTGATGGTTCTAGGGGCTGGGGTCCAGGACATATTGACGGAAGTGGTCATACTCTTCGGGTTCGGGACCATCCTTCTTTTCGTTTCCATACCGCTATTCAAAAGGGCAATGTCAAAGTGAGATGCACCATAGGTCCTGGCAATATCGGTTTGGAAAATTAATAAATGCGCTATCGTATGACCCTGCATGCTCCTGGAAGAACTGAGGAAGAAACGGCAGGCCAAAGGCACACATGTCATTGCGGAGGAGCGCAACGGATTGGTCGAAGCCGTCCACAGGGCACACGTCGCAGTTGTGAACCAGAAGGGCGAGCTGCTCTTTTCCAGCGGAAATCCCAATTACCTCACCTTCAGCAGGTCCTGCATGAAGCCGTTCCAGGCCCTGCCTT
>JBFYMY010000087.1:0-8854 GCA_041304645.1 Thermoplasmatales archaeon | reverse complement strand
GTACTCGGCCCTGAAATGTGAGGTAAGGGAATCCATTATCAGGAGCTTTATGGGGAATTCCTTAGTTATCTCTTTGGCTTTGTCTATTAGAAGCATCTGATGATGTGAGTTGAAGGCTCTGGCAACATGTATCGTCTTCAGCACCTCGTTCGGGTCCATGTCCAATCCATTTGCCATCTGGATTATCCTCTCGGGTCGGAAGGTGTTCTCGGTATCGATAAAGACCGTATGCCCTGAAAGACCTCCCTCATCCTCGCTCCTTGTGATGTTAACACAAAGTTGGTGAATGATCTGCGTCTTACCTGAGCCGAACTCACCATAGAACTCAGTGATTGCGCATGTCTCCAGACCGCCGCCTAGAAGGGTATCCAAGGCCTTTGATCCAGTGGTCACCTTGCACGCGGCATTCCTCTGTTCCATTATCACATCCCCGGTAAGAAAACCCCCTACATCGGCCAGTTTCTTTGCAGCTGCAATGATCTTGTTCGCGGTGGCCTCACCGATCTCGGCCGCCTCGATTAGGGCTGATGGTGAGGAGACCGCTATGGACATCATATCGTCGAAGCCCGCCTCTCTCAATTTCTCGGCCGTTGCCGGCCCTACGCCCGGAAGCTCCTCGACAGATTTTTCCTCGTTCATTCGATCACCTGATTTCGTAACGCCGACCTGCTGTGGATAGATATAAACCTTGGGTGGGAGGGGGGAATTGCGAAAGTGACGGTCTAAGCTCAGGCCCGTGAAAGGAATTCATCGACAAGAGGGAGATAATCAAGGTGTTTGAATGTGATCGTATCCCTTGGTGAGAACAGGCGTATCATGGGCTCCCCCCTGACCCTGCAGAACTTGTTCATGGCGGTTGAATATCTATCGCGGCTCTCGGAGAACTGACGGAAATCCTGGAACAGGGACAGTGATATGGTCTCGTAGTTGCCATAGACCGAAAAGAAGCTTGGTAGGTTTAGGTGCTGGATATCAGGGGCTGAACGGGTCGACCCTTTGAGCTTGTCATAATGTGCCTCGACAAGACACAGGATATCGAACCCGATCTTCGTATAGTCTATGACCCTCAGCTTCTTGATGACATTGAGCTCTAGGAGTTCTTTCTTGTGTCTGGCGACCGCCTGTCTGGTTGTGTCGAGCATGTTTGCGATCTTGTTATCTGGTAGGTCGGGGTACTGGAGCAGGCCTTTCATGATCACCTTCTCCTTCTTGGTCAGGTGGTACACCTTATCCTTGGTGACCTCGGGGTCTGCGGCCTTATGTGCCCTTCCCGTTTCTTTGCTATCGAGGTCGAACATACGTTCGAGCACGGTTGTGTAGTCGAAGTTCTTATTGACCTTGGAGAGGGTGAGCGGATAAAGGGTGGTATGGACCTGGTCCGTATCAAGGAGGTCCCCATCAGAAAGTGCCGTGATTATCCCATGGTCGACCTTCCTATATGATGTGTAATCCTTATTGAGCGAGATGTAGAATAGAGTATCACCGAAGACCTGGGACGAGTATATGCTCGGCCATCGACCAAAGGTATTGGTCAGGCCATCCATCCCTTTTTTTGTCAACGATGCTACGTTTAGTGGTGCCCAGGTTATAGAAAGGAGCTCGTACCCCATCACTTCGATGTTGGGGACTATCCTGTCGGTAATGAGCCCCATCCGTTTCATCTTGTTCTTTATGGCGTTCAATGTGGACATACGTACCCCGACAAGCTCTGATAGCTGCCTGTCGTTCAACATCGGGTATTTGACAAGACCCCAAAGGATCATCTTCTCATTGCGCGAAAGCTTCATAGGAGGCACTGCCCCAGCAGGTCGACTGCATGTCATACCCTTAGGGGTTATAAACCTTCCTTTTTTTATCTGATTATCTGTCAAGTATTGATATTTTGACCTTTGTAAGTGTGACAAATCACAGTTTGAATAGATATATCATAATAAATTGTAACGTCAAGGTTGGCATCTCCCTGCCTATCTTGTCTGTTCGAGCAGGTCTCCTAAGCCCTTAAGTTGCTCTTTGATGTCCGCATCGTATGCAACCTGGGTCTCGTTCTCAGGGACTATCCGTATCCCGACCTCACCCTTCAAGGTACCTTCTATTATCGTATCGGATGTTGTTGTGATGGCACGTCCTGAAAGGCTTCCGGATATCCTTGCAGCATGATGGATGGTAATATCCTGATAGGAACGGACGTTCCCATTGATCACAGTGTCCTCGCCCAGGTAGATATCTCCTTTTGCATAGATATCCCCGAACACCTGGGTCTCCTTTTCGATCTCCAGCTTGCCCCCCGATTCGATGTTCCCGACCATATGACAGCCGGGTCCGATACGGAGGTCTCCAGGGACCCAGATGCTTTCCTTAAGAATTCGGCTTCCCCTGGGGAAATAAATGAACTCCTTGGATATTAGAAGCTCCTCTTCTGCCCCAGATTCGAGCTCTTTAAGGAAGTCATCTACACCATCGTCATCTCCCTTCCTCACTAGATCGAGCAGATAAAGGAAGATGTATATCAGCACCGATATCGGGTTTCTGATGTTGACGTGCCCCTTCGATTCTATGGCCTTAGGGTCTATCTCCACCCCTTCACCTATTTCCATATTGGCGCCGACGACCAGTTCTCCGGCGATAGTGCACCGTTCGCCGATATATACGTCATTGTCCCCCGTGATGTCGCCGTTCACCCTGGTTCCCTTGTCCACTCTGATATCGCCGATTGCGATCAAGTTCCCGTCTATCTCAGCATATTCCCCTATGAATATCCTGCCCTCTGTTATCACGTTCCTTGAGAACCTGCACCTATCGGAGATTATCAGGTCACCTTTGCCTCGGAGCGTCTTCTCCTCTACCAAGGTGCCCTTGGGTATGTGGCAGATATTCCGATCGAACACCATGAAAGTATCCCATTCCCCGTAGTAATGATATCATGTATCAAGGAATAATTATAGCTTTTGTTCATTTTGTTGATCTCACCCCACTCCATTTTATGCGGAAATAGGCATATCTGCTGTGGGGACGCATGTGATAGGATCAGATGTCCAGTAGCACCCTTGCCTCCCAAGAATCCCCCTTTTTCCCGAAGCATGTACCATGGCGGGTGACGGCCTTGACCTCCATCCCCCGCTTTTCCGGTACGATGGAGACCTTGAACCCCCTCCCCCTCATCGTCAATTGTTTTTCTCCGAGGGATGCTCGATCGATAAGAACGAATTCAGAACCTAATATGACCACGCTAGTCGTATCGATAAGGAAAAGGGCCTCTGCAAGCATCATGACCAGCAGTTCCTCCTCGGTTGCGGATGAGAAACAGAGTTCCATTTTTCCGAGATCCTCTTCTAGCACATAGGATTCCGAGATCGTCCCATAGAGCCCCTCGACCATTCTCGAGAGGACCAACGGAGCGGAACTGCCCTTGGCAGAGATCCATATATCGGCCGTATGTTCCCCGAACACGAAGGTGCTCATATCGGGTGCGTAGATCGGACCCATGTTGTACAGGAATACCCTGCTATGGATAAAAAATATGCCATGGACATACCAAACTGGGATATCATCAAGTATAAAGAGCTGCATGCCAATCTTGTGCTCAAGGTCCCAATGCTTCGAAACGAAGATATCTGGAGCGATTCTATTGAGACTGCTTGATAGGAATGACCAAGCCCAGCGGGTAAGGTTAAGGGTCGATGGAGTGGATGACCTATGGTTCCTTGAAAAGCTCCTCTTGCCCGGGACCGTTATAGGCTCCGAAACCCAGAGGCGACTGGACCCAAAGCCAGACAAATTAAGGCCTGATAGAACGGAGCGAATAACTGTATTCCTTCGTATAGGGGTCGAAAGGACCGAGTTCCAGGAGTTCAGGGATGTCCTTCGGGTGAAGGGAATGATACTGGAAGGTCCGCCCGGGGTGGAAGGCCACCATACGTTAGCCATCGGTCCGGGGTCGGTCCTCGAACTGACATTCCCCTCCTTCACTGGGATGGATATGGGAATTATCGATGAAGCGGTCAGACGGTCAACCGCACCCAAGGCTTTGGCTGTTTACGTGGATGACAGGATCGAGCAGCTCTTCAGGATCCATGATTACGGGATAGAGGACCTGGGGTCCTCTGCAGAGGTCACTACCGGAAAGATGTTCGAGGGGGGGACATTGAACGGTCCTGCAAGGTTTGCCGAGATCACGGATATGATCAGAGCGAACGTCCAGAGGGACACACCGGTACTGATCGTTGGCCCAGGGTTCTTCAAGGAGCTCCTCGGGACTCACCTGCGGAACGAGCTTGGGATACCTCCATCACTGTTGATAATGGCCCCCTCTTCATCTACTGGGAGGGGCGCCATCATGGATGTCATGGCAAATTCCAGAGGTATCCCCGGTCTGCTCAGCACATTGAGGTTGTCGCAGGAGATGGAACTCCTTAGGGAGCTGATGGAAAGGATAGGGACGGGCGGGCTGGCAACATACGGCAGGTCCGAGGTCCTGAGGAGTCTGGAGGCAGGAGCGGTCGAGCACCTCCTGCTCTCGGAGGCGCGGTTCGGTGAGGAAAGGGGCGGTCCGGTCATGGGACTCTGTCTCAGTACCGGTGCAAGGAGCACGATCATATCAGCAAGACATGAACCTGGAAGGATGTTCGCCCATATGGGTGGTATCGCGGCGTTTCTGAGATACCGAACGAACCCTTTGTGAAAATGGACGGACCCCTCGAAAAAGCATAATTTTAATTAATCCCTGCCTCATCGACCACTTGGTGCATACATATGAGGATACTGATCACTGATGGATTGGCCAAGGATGCAGTGAAGATGCTGGAGTCGGCTGGACATGCGATAGTGATGGATGAGGTAACACCCGAACGGCTGCTAGAGGTCGCCGGGGATTACGACTGTATCATAGTCAGGTCCAGGTCCAAGGTGACGAGGGCGGTCATCGAAAAAGGTACTAAATTGAAGGTGCTTGCCAGGGCTGGGATAGGTGTTGACAACATAGACCTCAAGGCCGCAAGCGAAAAGGGGATCAAGGTCGTTAACGCTCCTTTGGGGAGCACGATCTCGGTTGCTGAGCTGGCATTCGGTCACATGCTTGACCTATCGCGTGGGATAACAAGAGGGACTGCAGCCCTAAAACAGGGCAAATGGTTGAAAAAGGAACTCAAAGGTTTCGAGCTGGAAGGTAAGACGGTAGGAATAATCGGATGCGGCCGTATCGGTCAGGCCCTATCCGCAAGGTGCAAGGCATTCGGTATGAAAGTGAAGGGGTTCGATCCATACCTTTCCCCGGAATCCGCAAAGAACGCGGGGATAGACCTACTGAACCTTGATGACCTGTTGAAAGTTTCGGATTATATCTCCCTCCACGTCGCCCTCACCGATTCAACGAGGAAGATGCTGAGCGCTCCGCAGTTCGCAATGATGAAGAAGAACGCCTATCTGATCAATTGTGCTAGGGGAGGCGTGGTCGATGAGGAGGCCCTCTATAACGCATTGAAGGAAGGTAGACTGGGCGGAGCAGGTCTTGATGTGTTCGAAACGGAACCACCAGTGAACCCAAAGCTTGCGGAACTTGACAATGTCACATTCACACCGCACATAGGCGCGAACACTAAAGAGGCACAGGACAAAGCAGGGGTCCAGGTTGCAGAACAGGTCATGCTATGTTTCTCGGGCAAGGAACCCGAGTTCTGGGTGAACAGACCTAAATGAACTCACTTTGAGATGGACCTGTAAAGGTCCTCGATCTCAGAAATATGCTCCTCTATCGTGTAGAGCTTCCTATCGATCCGCACGGACTTTATATCGTCCAGTCCAGGCAGGTCATGGACCACGCTATAGGTGCGACCCGTGCCTGACCTCGAAACGAACATCTGCATAGACCTTGTTGGTGGTACCAGGAGACAGAGACCGGCAGCCAGATAATCGAACAATTTATTTGGGAGCATTGTGTCCATATACCCCTGATCGGCCCCATATGGTAAGAAAGGTATCAGACCCGCATCATAACGGGTGAGAACGCTCATTAGCTCCTCATGGGGTATGCTGCCTTCGAAATGATACCTCTTCAGTCTGTTCTGGGGGGCCTTGAAGGTCCTTAGTGTCCGTTCATCACCGATCCCATGTATATGGATATGAAACCCTTCTTTTGCCATCGTTTCGAAGAGCGGGAGCATGCGCCCCCTATATCCCTCATCTGATAGCACGCCTTCGTAGACAATGTGCATCTCCCCGTCCTTTTCGGACAGCTTCTCAATGGGGGGTTTGAGGTCCGACCGCATTGCATAGTTATAAAAAAGGACCGAACCTTTCTTTGGAATACCGTATTTCTTCCGTGCCAGATCTCTGGTGTGTTCGGAAACATATATGCGAGCGTCGCTATTGAGGGTGGCCTCCCTCTCCAGGGAGATGATCCGTTCATAGATCGTTCTTAGGCCGAGACATTTGACCGGAGGTAGGCCCAACGCCCATGAGGGGAGATAGTTGCCTAACTGTATTTCCTGTTCAAAGGAGGTGACCATATCACGAACATCATAGACCTTGGGAATGATGGAGTACCTTGATGCCGCTGCTGCCAGTACATCGGGCATGCTGCAGGTGTGGACGATATCGTGCTCGTTCGACCGAGTTTCCCTTTCGACCAGTCTCCTATAGTATCGGGGGAAGAGCGTTGTTCGGTACTGAGAGAGGGGATGGTTTGCAGTGATCACATGCTCGATCCTCTTCCATTCATCACCGATATCAGTGAGGTCGATGGACCCCCCCTTTCCGAGATAAAGCAAGGTGACCTCGTGCCCCTTGCCGCTCAGGGCCTTCATCTGCCTGTAGGTCCTCATCGAGAGGGCCGGGGTGAGGCAGAGGATGCGCATGCCCCTTCATCCAGTGGTCACTATATTAATTGATAGATAAACATGAATTACCGTCTAAGCCAGGCTATCATTCATTTTTTCCCAGGACCTCCTGGCTGATGTAATGCCACATTTGTTTAAGGTTCAAAGTGTTCCTTATGAATTCCAGGTCCTTCCTAGTCAATTCCCTCATCAGAACAAGGATGGTTAGGAAAAGCACAAAGGAAATCATCCCCAATCCCAAGAGCTCATAGAACCTCGTAATGGTGAAAAGGAACTCCTGGAACAGGAAAAGAAGACAAGCGGATATCCCCCCCGAAATTAGATATTTTATAACGGATATGTTCATACCGATCCTGATCAACTTGTAGGAGAGGGCCCTTGTGAGCAGATAATTGATTACCGCTGATATCAAAGTGGCAAGAGCCGCTCCAGCGGGCCCCATACCAAGCAATTTGATACCTAAGAACGAATCCGGAATGAAAATGATGTTGAAGAAAACATTCAATGGAACATATATCAGAGTGAGAAAAAGAGGATAGGATGTCTTGCTGAAACTGACGAAATGTGCGACATACGGGCGGGTCAACGCCCTGACAGTAACCCACCCCATCAAGAAGAAGAACACTACTGCCGAGGTCTCGTAGCTTGCATCCGAGAAGATGACGATGAAAGGCTTTGAGAGTGCGGCAAGGATGAATGTCGAAGGGATGATGAACAATGAAAGGTACCGCTCCGCCATTTTTGTCAGATGCTTGACCCTCTCGATGGACCCTAAAGCTATCAGAGATGAGAATGTGGGGAAGAGGATGTTCGTCACTGCGGCGGTCAGTTCATCGGGTAGCTGTGCGAACTTCTGAGCGTTCCAGTAAATGGCCACATCAGCGTTCTCCCAGAAGAACTTGATCATGATCTTATCTATGAAAGCAACGATCGGAGCGGCGGTGACGGTTATCATTAGCGGTAATCCGAACTTGGTATATTCCTTGAAAAGGGCCCAAGAGGGTCGTTTGATCTGTATGCCCCTCAGTAAGATGTATGATAACATGAACAGAACAAGTGCTCCCACCACATAGGTCATGGATAAGATGAGAACATCATTGTAATGCAGGACTAGTATTATGGTAAGGACAGATTGTATGAAGGTGGATAGGACCAATCCCATCTCCGCCTTGGCTATGTACTGTTTTCCCATGAAGGTGTTCATAGGGACCTGAGAGAGATTGGATAGTACATACCAGAACAATAGGATGTAGATGACGGGTCTATCATATGCCGATTCAAAACCGTGGCGTGGATAGACACTTTGATAGAACCAGATCGAGGATATGATGATGAGGACGGTGATGGTCAGAAGCACGATCTTAACCGTTAGGTAGGTTCCAACACAACTCCCAATGTCCTTTCCCTCGGATACTTTCTTTATATGGGCCGTAGAGTATCCGAGGTCTGCAAAAAGCCCCATCATTCCGATGTAGGCCAAAGCGAACCCGATCGAACCGACATATTCCTGAAGGATATTATTAGCTATGAAGTACCAGCTGAGGTAGCCCATAAGGCTCATAAAGACCTTAGAGGTCATCATTAATAGCGTTTTTCTGGCTATCATATCGATATTAGTCCAGTGGATGCTGTCTATTTATCTTTTTTTAGAAGCGGGAATATGCTACCTGGCATTATCTAGTGCAGCCCTCATTCAAATATCATATCTCGGGGTAGTGTAATAGAAAGCATAATCTATTCTGCACTCGGTCAGGTCGATTGGATATGAGCATGAACCTGTTGTTTCTGACCAATAGATATCCCTACGGGACCGGAGAGGCGTTCATTGAAACGGAGATACATTATCTCTCAAATGCATTCGATAAGGTCCTTCTCCTACCGATTGACGCGGATCGCACCGGTGATATCCGGCCTTTGCCTTCAAATGTCAGAATCATAAAGGATGTTGTGCATGGTCCCGAGGATAAAAACCTGCTTAACAGAATCAGATGGGCCCTTTCCATGTGGGGTGGGGTATATGGGGA
>JBFYMY010000086.1:0-2647 GCA_041304645.1 Thermoplasmatales archaeon | reverse complement strand
CTCCAAGAAGGGGTTTCCTCCCTCCCGACCCCTTCATACGGGACATCATCGCAAACCCTGCTCATATATACTCTCGCATTTGCCGGTGAGCAACCTGGCAAGACGATCGTATTTAACCTTTATGTCGGTCGAATGCGGTTCTTCCTGTCCTTACCCGTAAGTCGTCGGTCCATCCATCCTACTGGCCGGAGAGGCGGAGGTACCTGTGTTGAAACCTTTATACGTGATGAGCGACATCGAACCCATGCAGAGTTGAGAATGGCGTCGATGACCTTTGTTGATGCCCAAGGTGATACGGTATGGCGAACGATGCTTACAGCAAGCTGATGGAACTCTATTCCGAATACTCCGCCCTCGGGCAGGTCGAGATGCTCATGGGCTGGGACCTTGAGACCTACATGCCCCAGGGTGCAGCCGAGATGAGAGGGGTCCAGTCCTCGGTCGTTGGGGCCATGAGGCACCGGATGATCACATCACGGAAGGTGAAGGGGCTCCTAAGGGAGGCATCCAGGTCCAAAGGGCTCACAGAGGTCCAGAGATCGTCTTTGAGATGGCTCAAGAGGGAGCACGAAAGGAAGACCTCTATCCCCGAAACTCTCGTCAAGGATATGGCAAAGCTCGAGCCACTCTCCACCAGGGCATGGATCAAGGCCAGGAACGAGAACGATTTCAAGGTGTTCTTGCCCTTGCTGGAGAAGGTCTTCGAGCTCAGATCGAAGATGGCAGAGCACCTTGGATACTCCAAGACCCCATACGACGCCCTATTGGAGGACTTCGAACCCGGAATGGCGTCCAGCAGGGCCGCGAACATCCTCAAAGGATTGAGGAGCAGCCTTGTGCCCATGGTCAGGACGATCGCCGATAAGGGTGAGACCCCCGACGAGAGCATGGTCAGGAAGGGATATGGTGAAAAGGGTCAGTTCGATTTCGGGAAGAGGGTCCTGCATGACATGGGCTTCGACATGGAAAAGGGCAGGATAGATACCTCTGCCCACCCGTTCACGTCCGGGACATACAACGATGTGAGGGTGACGACCAGGTTCGACAGGAAGGACCTGAGATCGGCGCTCTTCGCATTCATCCACGAAGGGGGGCATGCCCTATATGAACAGGGCCTCCCCAAAGAGCATTACGGAACACCGCTGGGCGAGGCGGTCTCCTACGGGGCCCACGAGTCGCAGTCCCGGCTCTGGGAGAACCAGGTCGGACGCTCATTGCCGTTCTGGAAGCATTACGCTCCCATTCTGAGAAAGACGTTCCCTAACATGAAAGCTGTGAAGCTGGAACAGCTCTACAGGGCCTTCAACGTGGTGCGGCCTTCCTTCATCAGGGTCGAAGCCGATGAGCTCACCTACAACCTCCATATCATGGTCCGTTTCGAGATAGAGAAGGGGGCAATGGAGGGCAAGGTGGACCTCAATGAGCTCCCCGAGGTGTGGGACGAATGCTACGAGAGATATCTGGGCATAAGACCGCCTTCGGTCTCACAGGGATGCCTGCAGGACATACACTGGTCCATGGGGCTCATAGGTTACTTCCCGACATATTCCCTGGGCAACCTCTACGCTGCCCAGCTCATGGAAGCGGCAAGGAGGGAGCTGAGGGACCTGGACGGGTCCATAGAGAAGGGAAGGTTCGGTCCCTTGCTCTCCTGGCTGAGGGAGAACGTCCACTCGAAAGGGAGGCTCTACAGGGCCGAGGACCTGATGAAAAGGGTGACCGGCAAACCCCTCGGAGAAGAGGCTTTCATTTCCTATATGAAGGCAAAGTTCTCCGATGTATATGGCCTCGCCCTATGAGTCGCCCTTTAAGCTACCAGTCGCGTCCATGGGGCCTTTTCGTTCAGCAAGCCTTATCTATTTCCAATATCGATACTGCCATAGAGCTGGAACCATGAAGGCATACGTACTCATCGCTGCTGCGCTCCTGGTTGCCGTACTTCTTTCGGGCTGCCTCGGAGGGGACGATAAGAAAGAAGATAAGGCCCCTGTGATAATGGGTGGAAGCCAGCAGGTCTCAGGGTCCGGCTCCGGCCTGGCCCAGGCAACCCCCGAGGTCATAACCTCGACCCTGGACATAATCATAGACCAGACCGATGTCATCTCCATAACCGTCAATGTCACGGTCGATGACGGAGATGCCGACACGAACCCCGACACTGTTCAGGATGCATCCTTCAGCTCGGAGGGGAACCTTAGCGCCACCGGAGGTGGAGGAACGACACCGGCATCCTTCCAGTTGAAGATCGAATGGGATGGGACCAACTATCTCCCGTCAAGCTGGACCTTTACTATCACGGTAAGCTGCGTCGCGAGCGACGATCAGTGGCCTGGACCCCTGATATGGAGAGGCATCCCCGACAGGGGTTTCTCTTACAACCTGGATATCACCTACGAATACCATTCTACCGGTTCGGAGCTGTGATGGTGGGGACCTGGCGCTATTCCCAATCCCCCCAGTCCTCCGCCTCATCATCATCGACCTCATCATCGTCCAGTTCTTCCTCGTCCTCCCACTCCTCATCGTCTATCTCCTTGTCCCTCTTTTTGAGGATCAGGAAGGTGACCAAGATTATTAGGAGCGCAATGAGAACGGCGGTTGCGATCATGGCTAACAAGGCAAGGGAGATGGTGCGCTCATCCTCTCC
>JBFYMY010000085.1:0-9215 GCA_041304645.1 Thermoplasmatales archaeon | reverse complement strand
ACCGTTCCCTTTAGGACCAGATGGGACGTCTCTTGATAACTTAAATATCTCCAAGGGCTTCGACCCATCATGGCATCGAAGGACCCAAACTGCAGGCCGAAGGGCGATTGCAACTACACACTGCAGTTCGATCAAGGAGACCCCCCGAAGAGGGACTCCTGGGACGTTTACTTCATGAACATAGCAAGACAGGTGGCATCAAGGTCGACCTGCCACAGGAAGCATGTTGGCTGTGTCATTGTAAGGGACAGGACCATACTATCCACAGGCTACAACGGTTCCGTCAGGGGCATGCCCCACTGCGACGAGGTCGGCCACATGATGGAGAACGGCCACTGCACAAGGACCAACCATGCAGAGGCTAACGCCGTGGCCCAATCGGCCAAGCACGGCGTATCCCTAGATAAGGGTGAGATATACATCACAGCGAGCCCATGCTGGACATGCTTCAAGCTGCTAGCAAACTCCGGGATAAGGAGGATAATCTACGGGGAGTTCTACAGGGACGACAGGATATTCGAGGCCGCAGATAACATAGGGCTCGAGATATGCTATCTCGATGAGAAGAACGAGCTGAAGATATTGGTCAAGGGAAGATGACCGAGGTCCATCAGAGCTTCAGTTCCTTGTTCTTTGTCCTCAGGTCAGGCAGCTCCTTCTTGACCCTCTCCAGGATGGATTTCGAGTCCCTGTAGTACTCGTTCACCACCTTCGCCACCTCCTGGTAGTTGGTCCTGTCCTGATATGCGAGCCACCGAAGGACATCCGCCCTGTTCAATATCTCGTTCGTTATCTCCTCGGTCGTCATGCCCTCCCTGTCCATTATCTTCTCGTAGAGGTTCGAATGCCCCGAGAATCTGAACTCGTCCTTTGCAGGGTTCCATGAATAGACCTTGTTCGAGATTATCTCCTGAGTGACAGGGTCCTGACCGACGATCTCGGTAAGTTCCTTTATCCTCCTGGTCCTCTTGTTCTTGACCCTGACCTGGGCTTGGAGGATGACGAGGTTCAGACCCAATATCAAGATCCTGGGGATGTTGATGGGGGGGTTCTCCAACCTGTGGACTATGGCTGCGGTCGAATCCGCGTGGATGGTCGCGTATGTGACCTGGCCCGTAGCCATGGCCTGGAAGACGGCCATCGTCTCCTTGCCCCTCACCTCTCCGACTATCATGTACTCTGGCCTCTGCCTCAATGCGGCCACCAGCAGAGTGTACATGTCAATGGACTGTCCCGTAGTCTCCCCCTTCTTCTCCCTTGTCAGACCCGCTATCCAGTTCTGATGGGGGAGCTGCATCTCCCTTGTGTCCTCTATGGTTATTATCTTCGATGAGGGCGGGATGAAGTGCGATATCGAGTTCAAAGTAGTGGTCTTTCCAGAGGCCGTCCCCCCGGACACCATCATGGTATCTCCGTACTGGACGGCGAGCCACAGGTGGGCCGCCATCTCGGGGGAGAGGGTCTTGAAGAGGATCATGTTCACCATGGTGAGCGGGTCCTCCTTGAACTTCCTGATGGTGAAGGAAGAGCCCCTGGTCGTTATCTCCTTGCCGAATGTGGCGTTCAACCTGGAACCGTCCGGCAGCGTAGCATCGAGTATGGGGTTCATGAGCGATATGTGCTTCCCTGACCTCTGGGCCAGAGATATGACGAACTCGTTCAGTTCCTCCTCGTCCTTGAAAACGATGTTCGTCCTGGTGTTCTTGTACTTCCTGTGGAACACGAATATGGGAACGCCCAAGCCGTCGCAGGAAACGTCCTCCATCTGCAGGTCCTCCATCATGACATGTATCCTGCCGTAGCCGAGGAAATTGCTGCAGAGGTAGTAGAATATCTTCTCGAAGCTGACGGTGTCCAGTAACCTTCCGGCAAGGGCCAGGTGCTTCCTCATCATCCCTCTTAGCTTCATCTCGTTCTCTATAGGGTCGGAATCGCCCCTTTGGATGTCTATGGTCTTTTCCAGAGTGGTCCTGAGGTGATCGAGGAGCTTCTTCTCATCGGCGTTAAGGGGCGGTTCTATCGCCATGTACATGACGTCCTTGGTCTTTCTGTTCCTGACCATCCTCGTGTAGGAATACCCCTCCCTCATGGGTTCGAGCGGCTCGACCTCGTCCCAATCGTTGAGATCGAGCGGGGGGATATCATAGAGCTTTACGCCCTTCAACTGCTCCCTGTCCTGGATAGCCCTGCGGTAGCGGAAACGCTCCATGGGCTTCATAGCGGCTAGCTTGTCATTGTCCAGCTCAGGTTCTTTGGCCCGCTTCTTGGTCCTGGGACCTTTCTGGAACAACCATCCTACATCAAGTATGGGCCTCTTCTTCCCCGTAGATACGTCCTTGAGGACCACATCCTTGCCCTCTATGGCTATGATGTCCTTGCTCTCTTTGACTTCCTTCTTCTCTTCGGAACTGCTCATGCTACCACCCACCATCAAAACGGGGTAGGTCCAAAATCATCCGTTTCCCTTTTAAAAGCAGTGTTATATATTTAATCATTGCCAGCGAAATCGACGTTACGTAGAAAAGGGAGCCTCAGGGTCTGCCGGGGGATCCCCCCACATTACCCTTGGCGAACTTGAGCTCAAGGGTCGAGCCGGTGGCCTTCCACAGCTCTATGAGACCCTCCTGGAACGAGCGCGGGTCCCTCGTTATTATCCTGTCAACTATCTCGTCCATGCCCTGAGCGTAACCCATCTCATGGGAGGTATAGCTCCATCCCGAACTTCGCGAAAGGTCCAATCTCTTGACGAAAGCGAACTTGGCAGCTTTGAGCTTGATATCGTCATCGGGGAACCTCTCCAGCACCTTGGAAGCCCCTGTGACCCCCCTTGCCATGAAGGCCACGGCGCACTGATAGGCGAACTCCACCATCCTTGGAGGGGAGATGGGCCGTGGAAGGGCCTTCATTATCTTGACCTCCTCGACCCTGAACTCGGCCTCCTCTATGACGTTCATGGGTTGGTACCTGGGCACCGGCATGGCGGCGAAGACCTCCTTCGCAACGGACGCATCGCCCGATAGGTCCTTGAGAAGCGGCTCACCGATGTCCTGCCAGAAGGGTGCCATTATCCTGTTCGCAGACGGCTCGGGGGCAAGCACTGGCCCTTTCACAAGCTTGAAGAACGCCTCAAGGGCCCGCTTCTCCCTTGGACCGGGAGAGAGGGCCTTCATGAGGTCAGACCTTGAATCGTTGTAACATATGTTGCCCACCACGAAGAGGGTCTTCCCGGCATCACGGAGCAGCCCCTCGTACCTGTCCCGCTCCTTCTCTATGAAACGGTGGTCCATGAGCTGTCCCTGCAGATAGACCTCCTTGTCCGTCAATGCTTTGACCATTCCTAGACGCTTCCAGAACGGTTCCTTGACCTCCACCTTGGGAGGCGGGTGGCAGTTGCAGGCCTTTCCTTTCCTGCAGAGCGGTTCCACGACCGCATCCACCTTGAAATGGTCCGATATCCTCTCCGTAGCCATGTAGGATGCACAGGTCGCGAACATGTTGTCCTCGTTCTGCCTTGCGTGGGAGAGGCTCCTGGCTATCTCTATCCCGGCGCTCTCCCATCTTACGACCATATACGGCTCCTTCCAAGCTTCCCTGGAGGGGACCACACGGGGGTCAAGGTCCGGGGAATGGATCACATTCCCGGTCCGCCTCATTCCAGACCCCAACCTGCCAGCGATCGCATCCACCACTTCCTTTGGCGGTTTCGGGTCCTTACCTGTGCAGATGACCTCGTCCTTGGTCACGAAGAGGAAGAGCTTGTCCTTCTTGACCTCTTCAAGGTAAGCTAACATCTTTATCCGGGGGTCCTCATAGTTCTGGATACCTGCAAGCTTCTCCTTGCTGGTCTCTCCCCTCAGGGCATAGCCCACATCTCCGTACGGTGATTTCAGAACGGCAAGGAATGGTATCTTCTCCTCATGGAGAAGGATGAGGGTCCCCGCATAGGCCCTTGCGAGCCTGTCACCCTTCTTGGAAGCTCCCTCAAGGGCCTTCTTATCGTCCTTGAAGGCTTGTATCTCCTTCAATCTTCTCTCAAGCTTTTTGAAATAAGGCACTTCAACGGTACATCTGGGAAGAGCCAGGGAAGGGTCCTGGGAGAGCCTCACTGCCTTCCTCTTGAGCTCCTTCTCCAGGCCTTTGGACGCGGTCCTGGCCCCGGTCCGCACCCTATAGTTCTTCTTTCCGACCACAATGACCGCTCCCGTATTGTCCCTGATGATATTTCAATATGATTGGCAAGGAGGTTATGTGGAGCTCCCACCAATTTATATATGAGTTATGGATTTCGATAACTTGATAATATGCTCCCCCCACAGCTCATCATCTGCGAGGAGGTGCTCCCCCATGTCCGGAAGAGGCTTGCAAAGGAGCTTTCCGCCTCCGGTTCCTCCCAATCGGAGATATCATCGAAGCTGGGAACCTCCCAGGCTATGGTCTCCAGGTACCTCAAGGACCAGGATGGGCCCCCGGCGACCCTTGGGAGGATGGTCTCAAGGATGACGCGCGAGCTTTCCGCCGCCGCCGTTTCGGGGGAGGATGTCAGAGGGCTTACGGACCGGTTCTGCAGGAGCGCGGACCTCTGCATGGCGGAGGGGATGCTGGCAGAACGCTACAGGGAGCGTTTCGGTACCGAACCGCCGTCATGCTGCTTCGGACCGACCGGTCCCATGACCGAACGGTCCAGACTGCTCGATGAGCTTTCCAGCGCCGTCCTTTTCCTGAAGGCCAGACCCATTCCCGGTCTCATACCGGCCGTGAAGCTCAATATGGCCTATGCCCTCCCCGGCGCCGAGAGCAGGGACCTTGTCGCCTCTTTCCCGAACAGGCTCCCGGACCATAATGGCGCCATAGGGGATCCCAGACCCCCAGAGTTCGGTGCCTCCAGGCACCTCTCATCGGTACTTTTGGCGGCCATCAGAGGAAGGTCAGGCATCTCCGCGGTCATGAACACAAGGAGCGGCCCTGATGTCCTGACCGGCATCAGTGCGATGGGCGATGAGGTCTCTGTCCTTGACAGGAGCAGACGGACCATGGAGGAATTCCTTTCAGAGGAAGGGACGCTGACAACACCGTTCATCGTGGATCCGGGCGATTTCGGAATAGAGCCATGCCTCTACATCTTCGGCACCTCGCCCCTTGAGGTCGCCCACAGGGCCTTCGAGCTCCATAGGACATTGATGATGAAGGAAGGAGGTAAGGACCAATGAGGAGAGCTGACGAGCAAGGCAGGATATCAGTAGGGACCGTCAAGGTGTTTGTGACCGTTACCGTCATCATGATCATCGTGGTCGCGGGTGCCCTATATGTCCTAAGGGACAGCTCCGACCGCGAAGGTGACCTGGTGATATTGGCCTATCCCAGCTTCGCAAGCTACGGTCTTGGACCGGCGGCCATTGCCCTCTTCAAGGACAGGACCGGTATGGACATCACCTTGAGGACGCCCGGGGACGTGGGGACCTTGATAGATGTGCTTAACAGGGAAAAAGGTGACCCGGCAGCTGACCTTGTCATAGGCATAGACAATTCCATGCTCCACAACGCCCTGAGGCTCGGTCTGCTCGAACCCTACATGTCCCGAAACCTTGCCAGGGCTAACGCCTCGCTCATCTTCGATCCGACGTACCACGTCACACCCTACGATTACGGATATATCGCCATCATCTGTAAAGAGGAGTTGATGGAGAAGAGGGGGCTTCCTTACCCTGACTCGGTCCTGGACCTTTCCGACCCCGTTTACAGGGACCAGCTTCTGCTCATTGACCCGGCCACATCTTCCACCGGGTCCTCATTCCTGATCTGGGCCGCTGCCATGGCAGGGGAGGGACTGGGGCCATATCTTGAAGGCCTTTCCAGGAACGCCCTGAACGTCTTTGCCAGCTGGGACGCGATGTACACGGCTTATCTGAACGGTGAGGCCCCTATCGCGATATCCTACGGATTGGATACGGCATACGAGCTCGGTTATTACGGTGAGAGCGGAACCGTGACCATAGTCCCGGAGAAAGAGGGTTACAGGCAGATAGAGGGGGCCGGTATGGTCAAAGGGGCAAGGCACAGAGATGCGGCCAGGAAGTTCATGGACCTGATGCTGGAGGACGGATTCCAGGAGCTCGTTGGTCTCAATGTGATGCTGCCGGTCGTCCCGGCAGTAGAGGTGAACGCGACCTATCTCGAGCATGGCCGCTACGCCATTGAACATGTAGAACCGGACCAGAGCACCATAGCTGCACAATACCCCGAATGGCTCAGGGCCTGGGACGATTCTTTCACATGAACGGTCCGGAGCAGTGCTTATAATGAGAGACAGCCCCTTGAAGAGGTACGGACCCTATCTGCTTCTGCTGCTGCCCTTATCCTTACTCATGGCCTATCCAATATTTTTGGTGATCAAGGAAGCTTTCCTGGACGGCTCCGGAGGTCTGACCGCAGAGCATATCCGATGGGTCGTGACCGATGACAGGTCCCGAGAGGTCATAACGTTCACGGTCCTCCAGGCATTCGCATCAGCCGTCATCACCGTGGTACTAGCCGCGCCAGGAGCCTATCTTCTAGCCCTTCATGGAAAGAGGTCGAAACAGTTCGTCCTGGCGCTTTCGACCGTCCCGTTCGTCCTGCCCCCGCTCGTCCTGGCCCTGGGGTTCATACCTCTCTTTGGGAACACAGGGTACCTGAACGGCATCATGGATGCCCTATCCGAGATCACAGGGACCCAGCTGCCCCACATAGGACTGCTCTACACCAGATGGGGGATCCTGCTCGCGCACATCTTCCTCAACTTCCCTCTGGCCCTAAGACTGCTGTACCAGCGCATCGCGGCCATGGGACCCGGACCCGCCAGGGCTTCCCGGTCCCTCGGTGCAGGGCCTTTCAGGACATTCATCAGTGTCATTCTCCCCGAGCTCTGGATGCCCATCGCTGCTGCGCTGTCACTGGTGTTCACGTTCTGTCTGCTCTCGTTCGGTGTCGTGCTGGTGATAGGCGGACTTGCGAACGCCACACTTGAGGTCGAGATCTACAGACAGATGGTCGGCCATTTCGATGCACACAAGGCAGGGGCTCTGCTCTTGGTGGAGCTCCTCCTTGCCCTGGGATCGACATCACTGTTCCTTGCAGCTTCCAGGAAGGCCCACCCGGCCGTCATCCCGGAGGGAGCCCCGGTCGGTCAGGTCTCTCCGCTGAAGTGGAGGGGGCGCCTGCTCTCCGGTGTCTATGCGGCAGTGATCTCGCTCATCATCCTTGGTCCTATGGTATCGGTCGTCATCGGCTCGCTCTCATCCGGACCGGGAACGGGAGGCGACCTCACTCTCTCTTGGTTCGGCAAGGTCCTTTCAAGGGAGTCCGACCCCGTACTGGGAGCCACACCCTTCGGCTCTGTCGTGAACTCACTGGCCATCGGTATCATTTCGACCATCTGCGCACTTGTGATAGGGTCCGCCGTGGCAGCCCTCCTGGACAGCGAACGCTTCCGGGGCAAGGGTGCAGTGGATGCGCTATTGCTCCTTCCCATAGGCGTCTCGACCGTCTCTTTGGGCTTTGGTCTCATATCCGCATCTGTTGCAGGCCCCATCGACCTTCGAGGTTCATGGCCCATAGTCGTCATAGTGCACACACTGATATCCTATCCGCTCGCAGCCATGGTCCTCCTTTCCGCCAGGAGGGTCGTTCCAGGAAACCTGGTCAGAGCGGCGAGATCGCTCGGTGACAGGGGTCCGGAGGTCACTTTGAACATCAGGCTCCCTCTGATGGCCCCGGGCATCCTCACGGCTGCGGTCCTATGTTTTGCCATATCCATAGGCGAGATGGGTGCGACCATGATGGTAGCTCCCTCCGGGCTCACCACCATGCCCCTGGCCCTTTACAGGTTCATCTCAGGTGGCAGGGATTTCGGTGCGGCCTCTGCCTATGCTGTGATTATGCTCCTTTTCACCGTCGGTTCATTTCTGGTCGTCCAGTGGACGGTCGGCCTATTGAAAGGTGCGGGGGTGGGACGGTCGGACTGAAGCTATCGTCAGTCAGGTTCTCCTACGTCAAAGGGCAGGAAATCGTCAAGGACCTTGATATGGAGGTCAGGACCGGTGAGCTCTATTCTCTCCTTGGAAGCTCAGGTTCGGGCAAGAGCACAATATTGTCTTTGATAGCCGGATTTCTCAAGCCCATGACAGGCAGGGTGGTGCTGGATTCTGTGGACATCACAGATCTGCCTCCTGAGAAAAGGGGGGTGGGCATGGTCTTCCAGGACCTTTCATTGTTCCCCCACATGTCGGTCCTCTCGAATGTGATGTACGGAATGAGGGGCAAAAGGTCGGAAGGGAAGGAAGCAAAGCGGCGGGCCATGGAGCTTATTGCCATGGTAGGGCTTGAGGGGATGGAGGAGCGGTTACCTCACCAGCTGTCGGGCGGGGAAAGGCAGCGGGTGGCTCTGGTGAGGACCCTTGCACCTGGACCGAAGCTTGTTCTGCTTGATGAGCCCCTTTCCGCTCTTGACCCCTCGCTGAGGACCGAGCTCAGAAAGGAGCTCCGTGCCCTCCTAAAAGAACTTCGCACAACAGCACTCTATGTCACCCATGATAGGAGCGAAGCCTTGTCCATCTCTGATAGGATAGGGCTCCTTCAGGATGGGACCATCATAGAGGAAGGCGACCCTGAGAGCATGTACTGGAGGCCCAAGCGTTCGAGAACGGCCCTGTTCATGGGCATGAACAATATCCTTGAGGTCAAAGGAGCTTCCGATGGTCATTTGATGACGGACCTCGGCAGGATACCATGGTCGGGTCCAGTCCCAAGGAGACTGGGCTTCAGACCGGAATTTGCTATCGAACCAACAGGACCCTCTGAGGGTCTATCGATCAAGGGGAAGGTAAGGTCGTTGGACTATAATGGGAGGGACTGGATGGCGGAGGTGGTGACCGATCGGGGAACGTTCATCATCAGTTTTGATGGGAAGAGCGAACTGACGGTGGGAACGGTGGTGATGCGGTCATTGCCCTTTAGAGAACTTTGCCCGCTCGATAGAGACCCCTAAGGGATGAAGGAAGCGCCCTGTTCCTTGCTCACCCTCTTGAAGAAATCGCAACCAAGACAATTCCTGTCCATGTCCGACCAATGAGGGAGCGCAGGGCCGACCCCCTTCGGTTCCGGGACCCTCCAGCAGCATCTTCCTCCGCCCTGCCCCCCGTTCTTGCCGTCAAGGTCGTTGAACGAATGAGCCGGGCATA
>JBFYMY010000084.1:0-2919 GCA_041304645.1 Thermoplasmatales archaeon | reverse complement strand
GGTGCGGCGAAAATGACCAGAAGGTCGTATATGCCGTTCAGGTAGTAGGTATCCATGAGCCTGATGTCCAGCTCACCAGGGGCGTTCGTGAGGTGCCTTCTTATAAGGAGGTCCGCCTGGTCCTGTGTGAGCGGTTTGAACTTGAGGAGCAGGATGAAGGCCTTCCAGTCTATGGCATCCTCATCGACCACGGCAGTATATCCCCAGACAGCCCCGCTGTCCTCCATCTTCTTCTTCTCCCTCCAGACCTTCTGCCTGTAGGACCCGCAGGCCCGCGCTATCTCCTCAAGGCTCCTTGTAGGGTCCCTCAGGAGCTCGTTCAAGATCCTCTGACCCCTGAATTCCGTGGTTATGTTCCTCTTAGGGTTCGGTGACATACATGTTCACCTGTTTGGGCGAATGTATAGATTGTTATAATACTTGCGCATAGACGAAGGACACTTGTAACATAATAAGAGGTCACATTCCGGTCCGAAAATGGCCCCTGTCCGCCCATCAGAGCGAGAATATCCTTAGCAACATTTAAAAAAGGTGGAAAGATATCCAGCCTAACGTGTCCTGGTGGTACGTATGGGTTCAGGCCAGGACGGTCTCCTTGGACAAGGGGGATAAAGATGCTGACAGAGATCACGAACATCCAGAACATGGAAGTGATTACGGACAAGGGCCTGTCCCTTGGTTACGTTGAGGATGCCATAGTCGACCTGGATACCGCCGAGGTCTACGAGCTTTTGATCTCGCAGACCAATCCGGACCTGGTGGACGATGGTGCGAATGTGGGCGTACCGTTCAGATGGATACAATCCATATCCAAGGTCATACTGCTGAAGCATTTCCCTGGCAGGATCAGAAGGCGTTCCGAGATAGAGATCCCCTCCCTGCCCCAGGACGGAAGGAAGAGGAAGCTTCGGGTCATGAGGAAGGAAGGCGGGGAGGGTGGGCTCACCCGTACCGGATGGAGATAGACCTATAAGGGGTTCGTCCCGATGGCGATGAAGGACCTTACCGACCTCGAGGCAACTGTCTATGAATATATAAGGGCCAACGATTTCTCGACAAGACCCTGGATAACCTCGAACGAGTCCAAGAGGCTCGGTATCACCGAAGAATCCCTCTACAAGGTCCTATCGGAGCTCACGAAGAAGATAAAGGACAATATTTGGATATACTACGAGGCGGGACATCTCCACGTTGTGGCCGATTAGACCGCCTCGCTCAGCAGGACCACCACGGTCCGCCCCTCATCTGTAGTTTCCATGAACATCAAGCCGTTGTACCTGCTGATTATCCTTTTCACAATGAACATACCGAGCCCTTTGGAGCCCCTGCCCGTACTTGGTGGTCCCTGCGATGGTATGGTGTGAATTGATGCATCCTCTTCTTTGGAATGGCCGCCAGTGATGGTTATCCTGACAGGTTGGGGTATCAGGTCGCTCCTAGAGACATCCCTTCTGACCTCCACCCTCAGCTTCCCCCCTTCGGTCCGGTCGTTCAGGAAGTCATCGAAGATACGGACCATGGCCTCCTCCAGCAGGTCGTCCGCCATGATATGCAATCCGGACCTTTCGACATCGAACCTGGGCCGCCCCTTCTCCCTCCCCTTCATGACCCTTTCCATGCTCCTCGAGAGAACTTCATCGATATCGACGGGGGACGGTTCCCATTGTGGCCTTGTCAATGTCATTACCTTGACATCGTTGATTATGGAGGTCGCCCTCATCACCTCAGCAAAAGCCCTCCTGGAAAGGTCCCCTCTCTTTTCGTCCGAGCTCTCGATCTCCATGAGGTCCAGACAACCCATGATGCCCGCATTTGCGTTCTTCATGTCATGGAGGAGCAGGTCCGTGTAGAGGGTGAGCTCCTCGTGAGCGGCCACGAGCCTGTCGTTCTGTTCCTTCAAGGACCTTTCGAGCTCCTTGGTCCTCGATATGTCCTGGCCGACCATGAGCACCATCGATATCTCGCCGGATGGACCGAAGATCACCGTGTTCTCGAGCAGTATGGTAACGGTGAGCCCCGAACTTGAGCGGACCCTGCTCTCGTACTGGGTCCTCGCTCCTGAACCAATGTCGAACTGGAACACCTCGAGCCTCCCTCTTACGGCATCCGTGTCGGTAAGGTATTCGAACCAGGATGCTCCCAATACTTCCTCGAAAGTGTATCCCAACGCCCTCCTGGCACCGTTGTTGAAAAGAATGATCTGGCCCTCGCCGTCGATCCCTATGATGATGGCATTGGAGGTCTCTAGGAGGTCGTTGATCATTCCCGGAAATGACTTCCCGTCCATTGGGGATCGTTTACCCCGAGACGTTGCCTTCGTGCTTGTACCCTTTCTGACCATGTTCATCCCCCGGTCCCTTTTTAAGGAGGTCATGATTTCCGGTCCATTCCATTGGATATTATTTAAAGATAGGGAGGCCGTTCTCAAAAGATGCGCTTGAAGTTTCGCACAACTCCCGGGAAACCGTTTAGTACCTATTGGCGGATGGAGAGGGGATGGCCCGGCCGGACATGATAAGGACCGAAAGCTCCTGGACGGAGAAGTACAGGCCAAGGGACTTAAACGATCTGGTCGGTCATATAAGGCCCGTTGCGGAGCTCAGGTCCTGGGGCAGGGCATGGTCATCGGAAAAACCGCCGGAGAAAAAAGCGCTCATACTGGAGGGGGATCCTGGGGTGGGGAAGACGACCGCCGCCCTAGCCCTTGCTAACGAGATGGGCTGGGACGTCGTCGAGCTGAACGCCTCCGACTCCCGGAACATGGAATCCATAAGGATGCTCGCGACCCGGGGCGCTCTTTCCAGGGACATAACAGATACGGACGGGTACATCGGGTCCGAGCACCACAGGCTCAAGATGATACTCCTTGACGAGGCGGACAACCTCTTCGAGAGGAGCGCTGCCAGTGAGAACGGGACC
>JBFYMY010000083.1:0-6977 GCA_041304645.1 Thermoplasmatales archaeon | reverse complement strand
GCCCAGAAGGCCCAGGCCCAGGTCAAGAAGGAGCGTAAGAGCTCCTGGAAGTTCCTGCTCATTGGGGCGATAATAGTCATTACCTTCGCATACTTCCTTTACAAGCAGGACCCCATGATCATCGTCTTCGGGATAATGGCGGCCGTGGCGGTCTTCATCTTCTCCAGGTTCTTCTCCATGGCAAAGAAGGACGAGGACCTCATACCCAAGCTCCTGAACGGCCATGAGAACGCAGGCAAGGCCCCCTTCATCGATGCCACAGGGGCACATTCTGGCGCTCTACTGGGAGATGTCAAGCACGACCCGTTCCAGAGCGGAGGGCTCGAGACCCCGCCCCATGAGAGGGTCGAGATCGGAGCCATACACAAAGCGCACAAGGGGGTTCTGTTCGTGGACGAGATTAACCTCCTCAGACCCGAGTCCCAGCAGTCCCTTCTCACCGCCATGCAGGAGAAGGAGTTCCCCATATACGGCCAATCCGAGCGTTCTGCCGGGGCCATGGTGAAGACCGAGCCCGCACCATGCGACTTCATACTGGTTGCCGCCGGTAACCTCGATTCCGTTTACGGCAAGAGAGGTTCCGATGGGGAGAGGTACGGCGGAATGCACCCGGCACTGAGGTCAAGGATCAGGGGTTACGGTTATGAGGTATATGTGAACAATATCATGGAGGATACCCTGGACAACCGGTTGAGCGTCGTCCGCTTCATCGCACAGGAGGTCGTCAAGGACGGGAAGATCCCGCACTTCACGGCAGGAGCCATCGCGGAGCTGGTCCGGGAGGCCCAGAGACGCAGCGGAGTGAGGGGGAAGCTCTCTTTGAGGTTCAGGGAGCTCGGAGGGCTGGTGAGAGCGGCCGGTGATATCGCCAAGGAAAAGGGCCATTCCCTTGTCACGAAATCCGACCTTATCGCGGGAAAGACCATATCCAGGTCCCTGGAGCAGCAGGTGGCGGACGATGCATTGAGGAAGCGCTCCGAATACGCAAAGATAGTCACCTCGGGACAGCAAATAGGTCTCGTTAACGGTCTGGCCGTCATGCAGGGGGACGAGAGCCTCTCCGAGATGTCAGGAATGGTCCTTCGTGTGGCTGCCGAGGTCACCAGGGCATCATCCAAGGAAGAGGGGAAGATCATCGCCACTGGCAAGCTTGGAGAGATAGCCAAGGAATCGGTCCAGAACGTCTCGGCCCTCATAAAGAAGATAACCGGGAAGGAGATCTCCGATTACGACCTCTATATCCAGTTCGTTGACTCCTGGGGGACCGAGGGTGATTCGGCCTCCGTTACCATCGCTACAGCTGTCATATCGGCCCTTGAGGAAGTGCCTGTGGACATGTCCATAGCCATGACAGGTTCGCTATCGGTCAGAGGCGAGGTACTGCCCGTCGGCGGGGTCACCGCAAAGATAGAGGCCGCCGCAAAGAGCGGGATAAGGAAGGTCCTCATACCGAGGTCGAACCTCAAGGATGTCCTGCTCGAGGACAGGTACGAGGGCAAAGTCGAGATCGTACCGGTTTCGGACATCAGGGATGTGCTCTCCCATGCATTGGTCCAGACCAGTAAGAAGGACTCCCTGTTCCATAGGTTGTCAACGATATTCACAGGTGACCTGCTCATAGGGGAGATCAAACCCCTTCCGACCCCGTGATCACCTTGCTTCGGCAGGGCCTCTTGGATGGCTCTCAAGTGCGGTATATAAATGTCTTGTAGTCGATTTTAAATAAGAATAACAGATAACGGGGACGGGTCCGGTGATACCCAGGTGCCCGAACCCCCGGACAGGCCCCAACGAACAAATGCTAAATATGAAAACGATATTGGGGGCATGAATCGGTCACTACCTGGTATAGGTTCACGCAATGTGGAGGATATCTGATGTCGTATGCGACTGGAGCAAGGACGGTGGGCATCTTCTTGGTGCTCTCCTTGGTACTGGCTGGGCTTTTCATAGTACCGGCCGGTGCCAGCGTCGAGGGAATGGCAAATCTGAAGGTCCTGGTTAAGAACCAGAAGGAAGAGAACGTCGAGGCCGCGAAGGTCTCCTGCGTGAACGTACACACCGGAATGGTCACCGCACTTCTCTGGAACTCCGAGCTGAGGTGGTTCGAGGCCGATGTAGCACCCGGGACCTACCAGGTGTTCGCCATGGCCGATGGGTTCATTTCTCCGGCCGATCCTCAGATGGTCATAAAGCTGACACAGGACAGTGACGATGTACCGGCCATAATAATCACGCTCACTAAGGTGAGCCAGAGCGGTATGGCCAGGGTCCATGTGACCTACGAGGGCACCCCGGTCGAGGATGCCTCGGTGCATCTGTTCGGTGACGGCGGCGCCCATCTGAAAGGCATGACCACGCCCAAAGGGTTCGCCAACATCTCATGCCCTATAGGCGAGCTACATATGCTCGTCTATTCCAAGGATATGCTTACCTATAGTACAATGGTAGATATCAACGGGACAGAGGACATAGAGGTCGTTCTGACCGCCGAACCTGCCGTGGACGAGGGTTCATACAGGGTCCTGGGCCGCGTGATGAACGGGACCACGCTCGTTTCGGGGATATCTGTCAACATATGGGATGGCATCAACGGCCATCTGGTCCCCCACGATACCATGGAAGAGGGATCTCTCTCTCTGCCCCTGTACCCTTCTGTGTTCCATCTGCTGATCGAAGCCAAGGGTTACGAGGCGTTTTGGCTCCCTAACATAGACCTCAGTGTTGGTGATAACTATTACAGGCCTCCTAACAGGGTCTTCGAGATGAACAGGATCAAGACACCAGCCTCCAAGGTCACTGTAGTGGACCTGACAGGTGACTCCGGAATAAGCTCACCAAAGCTGTCAACAATTTGGACCCTTGATGCGAATTCAAAGCTTTATGGGACCCATAACGACTTCGGGAACCCAAGGATGCAATCTGCAGGGAAGTTCTACTCCAGCACCTGGCTCGAGGTCACCAGCTCTGAGGAGCTCATGGTCGAGAACGCCCTTGAGGGGTTCGGCCCCGTCTGGATGGGCACTGCGGATTTCCTGTTGGTCAATGACATGTCATACGAAGCGGACCTGAGCACCTACAACATAGGTCTGACCGGCCTTGAAGGTGATTCCCTGGAGGCATCGGTGAACCCTGTCGTTGATATATCTGTCTCCTACGATGGAGATATAGAATACAAGGCCGATGATGACCTCAGGATAGAGGTCCTTTCAGTCCTCGATGGCGAAACGGTCGAGATTGTGCTCCCCGTAAACTATGAGATCCTTGGTGATTTCGGAACGAAAGCGGACTTCCCGTCCGGGAACACGAGCAGGCTCGTCGTGAAGGAACCGCTCGAGCTCAATGCCAAGGTGAAGAAGGCCCCTGAAGCCAGGTTGACCTTCAAGGACTCGAACAAGTTCTACAGGGTCGAGCCCAAGAAGTTCATAGTCAAGGTAGATGAGAACATCACACTGACAGGTAAGGACTCCAAGGACCTGGTGGGGACCATCGTTGAATACAACTGGGACCTGCCTTCCAGCATCACCCTCCTTGAGGGGTCCAAGGTCGGGGACAAGGAAGCATCCGAGCAGATAATCTTCCGGTTCGCTGCCCATTCCGACTCATACTTCAATATCACCCTGTGGGTGAAGGACTCGTCCGGATTGAGGTCCACAAAAGATTGGATCAATCTCATGCCCGATTCCGAAGCACCGTCCATCGATACATACACCATATATAACACGGAGAAGAAGGTCTTCCTTGAGGCTCCGTATGTCATCGATGAGGACGTCCAGGTTCAGTTCAACGCATCGACCGCAGAGGACAATGGGGTCATCGCTGACCATGTCTGGTCCTTCAACGACGGGAGCGGGACCCTGAACGGGGATGTTGTGAAGCACAGGTTCGCCGACCCGGGGACCTTCAATATCTCGCTGATGATAAGGGACACAGCGGGCAATGAACTGAAACTGGAGAACAGGACGATATCTGTCAGGGATATCACAAAACCCCTGCCTGTGTTCGTTGTTTCCCCGACCGAGGTCAAGATAGGGACCAAAGTGGTGCTCAATGGTTCACAGTCCTACGATCCCAGGACCACTGGCAAACTCTACGATGCACTGGTGAACTACACCTGGCAGATGTACAAGGTCGGATCGAACTACACCACTCAGGTGACCATAGGGACGGGCAAGGTCCTGGAATATACCTTCAGCAAGCCTGGGAACTGGGTCGTCAACCTGACCGTGGCCGATGGTACCCAGCTCAAGGGATGGTACGAGAAGACCATATTCGTGGGCGGGCCCGACCTCCAGATAGAGGCGATAACCTTTGTCAAACCGGAGCAGACGAAGCTTCGTGAGGGCGATAAGGCTAAGATATCCATACGGATCAGGAACAACGGCCTTGTCGATACACCGAAGAACACTACATGGTATGTCAAGGTCACCATGAACGGAAAGATCATTAAGAACGAGTCAGTCGATATCGTCGTAGTAAAGGGCAAGACCATCTACACGAACATCACCTACGAGCTGAAGAGCAAGGGCTCCAAGGAGTTCGAGGTCTACCTTGATCCGACCAATGTGATCCAGGAGTCCGAGGAAACGAATAACAAGCTCAAGACCCAGGCCACCATCAAGGAAAAGAAACCATGGTTCCAATGGTGGTATGCCCTCATAATAGTGGCCATCATTCTGGTCATCTATGTGGTGTTCATGAGGGTCTCCAGGTCACAGTGGGGCTATGAGCCCGTTGTGGACCTCTGGAAGAAGTATATGGGATGATCGGGTCTAAAGATCGATATTCGGGGAGGGGGTCCACGACCCTCTCCCCTTTTTTTTTTAATTTCCTTTCAGCTCAGTTTAAATAAGTTGGAAATTTTGAAACATATACCTTAATAAACTGATGTCGTCGATATGCATTTTACCGGATGGTAGGCGAAACTTCCGGAAAAGCATATTGGGGTGTATACATGAGGGTATCAGAGAACGGTAGTTCAAGGTTTTTAGCATTGTTCTTAGCGGCACTGTTCATAGTAACATCGCTAACGGTACTTGCATCGGTCGGCGATGCTGGCAGCGATGGGGAAAAGGAACTTCTGGATTCACCGACAGGTGCACCGAGGTTGACCGGGACGCTTTCCCTGAAGGACCAGGGAGCCACGCAAAAGTTCAGACATACGACAACATCGTCATACTTCGGTACTGGGATGGCATCAGGTGATGTGAACGGGGATGGGGCCGATGATGTCATCGTCGGAGCGTTCTACGCCAACAGCTATCTGGGTGCTATCTATGTCTTCTTCGGGATGAAGACGACCGCGCCTGAGGTCACCACGGACCAGGCCGATGTGATCTTAAGTCCACCTAGCGGAACCCCACAGTACGGTTATTTCGGTTCCTCAATAGGTGTGGGTGATGTCGATGGAGATGGGATAGATGACATCATTGCGGGGGATTATTATGCATCGAGCTACAGAGGCGAGGCATATATCTACTTCGGCAGCAGGTCATGGGGAAAAGGGGTCACGATAAGCACTCCGGATGTGGTCTTCATCGGTAAGTCCGGGGCCTCAACATCCTGTTATTTCGGGATGGATGTCTGGGTCGAGGACCTGGATGGTGATAGTATCGATGATGTGATCGTTGTCGAACCTTACTGGTACGAATATAACGTACAGGAGAAATGGAAAGGTTACAGCTATACGATATCCTACAACTATACCGGACTAACTTGGGTGTTCTTCGGCCGGTCAAGGACCGAGTGGGGTGCGAAGGGTGTCAAGTACGACTGCGACACACAGCCCGCCAACTCTGTCAGGATCAAGGGATGGATGCCGATCTACAGTTCATATTATCATTATGTCTTCATGGGGTATTATGGAGGTCAGGCACTGGATGCCGGGGATTTCAACGGGGATGGTTACAACGATCTTGCGATAGGTGGCTATTACAGTTTCGCAGGAAGCTATACATATGCTGGTGCGACAACTGTGATATTCGGTCGTAGCAGGTCCGAATGGCTCCAGTGGGGAGGATTGTATGACTGTCTGGCGAGACAGGGTGATTACATGCTGTTCACCCAGCATCAATCCTCAGCCTATACGGGACAGAACCCGAGGTTCGGGGATATCAATGGTGACGGTTTTGATGACCTTATGACATGTTCATATTACGGGTCCGGCAGTTATGAAGGTAAGATCTGGGTCATCTTCGGGACGAACGATACCACTAGGCTCAACACGTTGAAGAAGACGATGCAGGGGTCCTGGCCATCAGGAGGGTATTACAATCTATTGAGCAGCGTGGCCGATTTCACCTTCCAGGGAGACCAGACCTATGCATATGGTGGTCAATGCTGGTCCGATGATTTCGACGGTGATGGGACGGACGATCTCCTGATAGGTGCTGGTGGGGCCAATTCCTATGCCGGGGCGGTCTATCTTTTCTACGGCAGGACCATGGCCCAGTGGAAGGCCAAATCTCAATGGAGCTTTTCCGATTCGAACTGGGTCTGCATAGGTGAGGGATCCTCGAACTATCTTGGGTATTATTATTACCAGACCCTGGGCAGCGGAGATTTCAACAAGGATGGATTTGCAGACATACTCATGGGCTCATATTATTATGGGAGCGGACAAGGAGCATGCTATATGCAGCTGACGGTCCCTCCCAAACTTGAGCTTGGGAAGTTCGATGTTTTAGATGCCGACGGTTTCGATGGGAAGACGGTCCTGCCGGAAGCTGGAGGAGCTCCGGTCGGTCAGAAGGCGACGAACCTGACCGGGGACGGTGTCTATACGTTCAATGGCAACCTGACGGACAGCTGGACGGTGAACGAGGTCCAGGAGCTTCGTGTGATAATGTCCCTTCGTGGTATCCACATGGGTGTTCAGTACAGTTTCGCATATGGTCTTGCGAACGGAACGTTCTATACCAGAAACAATCCGTCGAAAGGAATGAGCTTGGTCAAGGAGCAGAGCAACTTCCAGTATC
>JBFYMY010000082.1:0-8464 GCA_041304645.1 Thermoplasmatales archaeon | reverse complement strand
AACCGCCATTACATCGACGATCCTCCGGAGGAAGGGAATTTGAACCTGACCTACAACCTCTTCCTCATGAACAGCGGCAACGGGGACGATGAGGTGAGCTTCAGCTGTTCGGACCTGGTCTCCCGGGAAGGAATGACCCTTGTCCTTCCAGACAACATTACCATGAGCGCGAACGATACCAGGGTCGTGGACGTCAGGGTAAATGTCGAGTTCCCTCTCCCGGACGGCATTTACAACCTCACCCTCATAGCCTGTTCTTCGGGGACCGAGGACACTTCTGACAATTCAGTGGAACTCCTGCTCATAGTGGGAAGACCGCCCGTATCGAGAGGGATCTACCTCCTGAACGGCTCTCTTCAGGTCAGACCGGAGAACGTGATCATGGGACAGGATGCCATATTCTTCTTCAAGGTGAGGGCCTTTGGCTACCTGCAGCCGGTCCAGTTCACCATCAATCTGCTCCTCGACGGCGTCCAGTTCGATACTGGTGTGTTCACCTCATCACTGATAGGTATCAAGGAATACCAGTTCATAATCAGGTTCCAGGACCACGGGACCAGGGAGGTGTCCCTGGTGCTGGCCGATGCCATGCCGCTCCCCTTTCCGGGAGGGGAGCTGTGTAGGGCCCTGAACATGTCAGTAGCGGTGCATTTCATCGAGATCGCCATCGATGAGCTTGGGCTCGATGGACGTGTGGGAGGGGACCTCAACAGGACGTTCCCTCCGGGGGAGCACACGGTCCAGGCCCTGGTGCGGAACATGGGGGATATAGAGGTCGATCTGGTCACCATCCACCTGACGGTCCAGGAGGTGTCTGGACCGGAGAACAGGACGGTCATAGTGCTGAACGTGAGCGACCTGGGGCCGACCTCCATGATAAAGCTGGAGCACAGGTACAGGTCGTTCGGACCGGGAAAGACCTATCATATCACACTATCCTTCCAGAACAGGGGGATATGGAAAGAGACCAATAGCTCTAATGACCTTCAGACCATGGTCGTGACCATAGGGGACAGGGAACCGCCTGTGCCGTTCTGGAGGATGCCATTGTTCCTCTACATAACTGGTGGGACCCTTCTCATCGCGCTCATCATCATATCCTTTTTCCTTATCAGGAAGGGGCTTTGAGGCCCGCCATCCGTATAAGGGGCCCAGTGTTCCTACCAAACTTATAAATAACCGGTTTATGTAACCCCGCCGTAAATCCCATAAATAGGGGTGACCCCCATGGCCAACGGACTGTTCACTGGAAGGAAGCTGAAGAAGGATAACCTGAAGTTCCGCTGGAACGACAGGTACTTCAAGAAGAGGGTTTTAAAGCTCAAGGAGAGGTCGGACCCTCTGGAAGGTTCCGCACAGGCCAGGGGCATAGTCCTTGAGAAGGTCGGAATAGAGGCCAAGCAGCCCAACTCGGGCATAAGGAAGGCCGTCAAGATACAGCTCATAAAGAATGGAAGGCAGATAACAGCGTTCGCTCCCGGTAACGGGGCCATAAACTTCATTGATGAGCACGACGAGGTCATGGTCGAAGGGATTGGTGGAAGGAAGGGCAGATCATACGGGGACATCCCCGGCGTCAGGTACAAAGTGATCAAGGTCAACAATGTCTCATTGAACGAGCTTGTAAGGGGCAGAAAGGAGAAGCCCGTAAGGTGAAGGTGAGCTGGATGGAAGAGAAGGAAGGCAAGGTCGAGAACGTGGTCCCCGAGAACGCTCCAGAGCGGACCGAGGAACCGAAGAAGGCCGTGAAGAAGGAGACCAAACCCAAGGCCAAGAAGGCCCCCAAGAAGACCGAAGAGGCGACCCCTGGGGCACCAGCCGAAGCACCTGCAGATCAACCGGCCACGGCAGCAGCACCTACCCCCTTGCCCGAAGCGGTCCCGCCAGAGGTGACACCCGAGGAGAAACGGGCGCCGGAGAGGTGGGAGCTTGTCTTCGGAAGGTTCCCGACGACGGAGGTCAAGGTAGAGGACCCGAGCCTCAAGGCCTTCATCAACCTAGACCCTGCCTATGTGCCGCACAAGAGCGCCCGCCATGGGAACAAACCCTTCCACAAGCATAAGCTGTCCATAGTCGAGAGGCTTATAAACAACCTCATGAGGACCGAGAGGTACACTGGCAAGAAGACCAAGAGCTACACAGTGGTCCTCGATGCGTTCATGATCGTACAGGAACGGACCAAGGAGAACCCCATCCAGGTCCTTGTCAGGGCCATCGAACATGCCGCGCCCAGGGAAGAGGTGACCAGGCTCAAGTTCGGAGGGATATCCGTGCCCAAGGCCGTTGACACCGCACCGTCCAGGCGCGTTGACATAGCCCTAAGGAACATAAGCCTGGGAACCGTCAAGGCCTCTCACAAGAACAAGAAGACCATCGCTCAATGCCTAGCTACCGAGCTTATGGCGGCCGCTAAGAACGACCTCCAGAGCTTCGCGGTGTCCAAGAGGGATGAGTCCGAGAGGGTCGCAAAATCGGCCCATTGATGCATGGATGGACCCGTTCAATTCCTTAACTAAAAGGTGGTCAGCATGGGAAGGAGAGAAGATAACATCCGGGAAGCTCAGAAGCTGATGGACAAGCCCCTGTTCATAAGGAACATGGGTACAGCAGCGCATATCGACCATGGCAAGACGACGTTCTCGGACAACCTAATAGCCGGTGCCGGGATGATATCAGAGGAGCTCGCAGGTAAGCAGCTGCTCCTCGATTACGACGAGCAGGAACAGGCAAGGGGCATAACGATCAATGCCGCAAACGCCTCCATGGTCCATGATTTCAACGGACAGAAGTACCTCATAAACCTCATCGATACCCCGGGCCACGTAGATTTCGGCGGGGACGTCACAAGGGCAATGAGGGCAGTGGACGGCGTCGTCATCCTTTCCTGCGCGGTGGAGGGTGTGATGCCCCAGACGGAGACCGTCATAAGACAGGCCCTGAAGGAGAAGGTCAGGCCGGTCCTCTTCATCAACAAAGTGGACAGGTTGATAAACGAGCTCAAGGTCACCCCCGAGGAGATGCAGAAGAGGTTCGTCAAGATCATCAAGCACGTGAACGACCTGATAACCAAGTTCTGCCCAGAGGAGTTCAAGAGCAAATGGTTCGTCTCACCCGAGAACGGAACGGTGGCGTTCGGTTCCGCCTACCATAACTGGGCCATCTCCGTACCTTATATGAAGAGGGCGGGGATAACGTTCAAGGACATATACGAAAGGCTCAACGCCCAGGACCAGAAGAGGCTCGCAAAGGAAGCGCCTCTCCACAAGGTGATACTCGATATAATCATCACCCATCTCCCCAGCCCCCTTGAGGCCCAGAGGTACAGGATCCCCCATATATGGCACGGGGACCTCAACAGCGATATCGCAAAGGCAATGGAGACCGCGAACCCCAATGCCATCCCGACCCTTATGGTCACCAAGATCCTGATGGACCCGCATGCCGGAGAGATAGCCGTCGGGAGGCTCTTCTCGGGTACCATCGAGAGAGGACAAGAGCTCTTCACCATAGGCATGCCCGGTTCCAACAGGGCCCAGGCGGTTTCGGTGTCCGTCGGAGCAGAGAGGATCCCTGTCGACAGGCTCGTTGCCGGGAACATCGTCAATGTCTCCGGCCTTAGGAACGCCATTGCTGGGGCAACTGTCTCAGGTGACCCGGACCTCGAACCGTTCGAGAAGATCACTCACGTCTCAGAACCCGTCGTTACCGTGGCGATAGAGGCTAAGCATATGAAGGACCTCCCAAAGCTCGTAGAGGTCCTGAGGACGGTCGCCAAGGCTGACCCCTCCCTTCGTGTTGAGATCAACCAGGAGACGGGGGAGCACCTTCTGTCCGGAATGGGTGAGCTCCACCTTGAGATCACCGAGTACAGGATCGTGAACGAACAGGGTGTCGAGATCAAGACCTCTGCACCTATAGTTGTCTACAGGGAGGCGGTAATGAAGGCATCCGAGAGGGAGTTCGAGGGCAAGTCACCCAACAAGCACAACAGGTTCTATTTCAAGGTGGAACCCCTCCCGGTCGCCATCGTGAACGCAATAAGGTCAGGCGAGATCCACACTGATGAGAGGATCAAGGACCCCAAGGCGATGGCAAAGCAGCTTGAGGCCCTTGGAATGGACAAGGAGGATGCTAAGAGCATCTACTGGATCAGGAACGGGAACATCTTCACGAACCTGACCAAGGGCATACAGTACCTCCACGAGACAAGGGAGCTCCTCATAGATGCCTTCAAAGAGGCCATGGACAAGGGTCCGAGGGCATGGGAACCGGTGAACGGTGTCCTCGTCAAGCTGATGGACGCAAAGCTCCATGAGGATTCCATCCACAGAGGCCCCGGGCAGGTCATTCCCGCAGCAAGGTCAGGAATCTACGGGGCGATGGTCGAGGCTGGGACTACCCTCCTCGAGCCCAAGCAGAAGGTCTTCGTCAACGTTCCGAGCGAGCTCATGGGGCCGGTGAGCAGGGAGCTCAACTCCAGGAGATGCACCATAGAGGACATGCCCATGGAGGGCGACCAGGTCACTGTCGTCTCCAAAGCGCCTGTCGCCGAGCTCTTCGGGTTCGCGAGCGCCATAAGGAGCGCGACCCAGGGAAGGGCACTGTGGACGACGGAGTTCGTGGGCTTCGAACCGCTCCCGAGGGAGCTTCTGGACAATGTCACGAGGGATATAAGGACAAGGAAGGGCCTAAAACCTGAACCGCCCACAGCGGATTATTATAGCGCATGAGGTGGGACCTACAAATCAAAGCTTTAAATATCTGGAACAAATAGGGGGACTACCCGAACAGGAGTTGTTGGCTATGCCCGCAGAAAAACCACACATGAACCTCGTGTTCATAGGCCATGTTGACCACGGAAAATCCACCTCGGTGGGTCGCGTACTGCTCGATACGGGGCATGTTGAGGCCCATGTCATCGAAAAATTCAGGAAGGAGGCCGAATCGAAGGGGAAGGCCACTTTCGAGTTCGCGTGGGTCATGGACAATCTGAAGGAGGAGAGGGAGCGCGGGGTCACCATCGATGTGGCCCACAAGAAGTTCATGTCCAACAAGTTCTACTTCACCATCATAGACGCTCCCGGACACCGCGACTTCGTCAAGAACATGATCACCGGGACATCCCAGGCCGATGCGGCCGTCCTTGTCGTGGCAGCCCCAGAAGGCATCATGGCCCAGACCAAGGAGCACGTCTTCCTTGCTAAGACGCTCGGCGTCAACCAGATCATAATCGACGTCAACAAGATGGACGCCACCAAGCCTCAGTGGGCCGAGCAGAGGTTCATCGAGGTCAAGGCTGAGGTCGGGAAGCTGCTCAAGATGGTGGGCTACAAGGACGAGAACGTCCAGTTCGTCCCCACATCCGGCTTCACCGGGGAGAACGTCGTTAAGAAGCAGACCAACATGTCCTGGTGGAAGGGGCCAACGCTCCTTGAGTGCCTTGATAACCTTTCCCTGCCGCAGAAGCCCACGGAGCTCGCTCTAAGGCTTCCCGTGCAGGACGTCTATACCATCACCGGTATAGGGACCGTCCCTGTCGGAAGGATAGAGACCGGTGTCCTGAAGGTAGGGGATACGATCGTGTTCTCTCCCTCCGATGCGACAGGCGAAGTGAAGACGATCGAGATGCACCACGAGCAGATGCAGAGGGCAGAGCCTGGTGACAACATCGGCTTCAACGTAAGGGGCGTCGCGAAGAACGATATCAAGAGGGGAGATGTGGCCGGACCCAGCAGCAGCAAACCAACGGTTGCCAAGACATTCACGGCACAGATAGCCGTCCTGCAGCATCCGTCGGTCATAGCCATAGGTTATACCCCCGTCTTCCATCTACATACCGCCCAGGTTGCCTGTACCTTCGAGGAGATAGTGAAGACCATAGACCCGAGGACCGGACAGACGAAGGCGGAGAAGCCCGATTTCATAAAGACCGGGGATATCGCGATAGTCAAGGTCCGGCCTACAAGGCCCCTTGTCATAGAGAAGGTCAAAGAGTTCCCCCAGCTCGGCAGGTTCGCCATAAGGGACATGGGTACCACCGTCGCAGCAGGGATGTGCCTCGATATAGAGAAGAAGGAATGATATTTCATTGATGGAGCAGGTGGATAGGAATGGTCGCCAAGGCAAGGATATCGCTCACCGGTACCAACGCTAAGAGCCTGGACGGCGTTTGCAGCCAGATCAAGGGCATCTCAGAGAGGACCGGTGTCAACCTTTCCGGTCCCATACCCCTGCCCACCAAGAGACTGGTGGTCCCCTGCAGGAAATCCCCCGACGGGGAGGGTTCCGAGACATGGGACCGGTGGGAGATGAGGGTCCACAAGAGGCTCATCTATCTAGATGCGGACGACAGGGCCCTACGCTCCCTGATGAGGATCAAGGTCCCCGATGATGTCAACATAGAGATCGTGCTCAGGAACTGATGGGTGATTCCCGGTTCCTGGGCATTTCTATCTCCCCCCTCTCCCCCAGTTAGCCAATTATATGATGCACAGCTTTGACCATATTCGCAACCTGCAGTCGCCTCGAGGTGGTCAATGATGGAAAAGCTGGACCTTAGAAAGGAAAACAAAGCGCTCTATTCGGCCAGGCCAAGGCCTGAGGTCATAGAGGTCCCGGAGCTCAATTTCATCATGGTGGATGGGACGGGGGACCCTAACACCTCTTCGGAGTTCATATCTGCAATAGAGGCGCTTTACGGTGCATCGTTCTCGCTGAAGTTCATGTCCAAGAAGGAGAGGGGGCTGGACTGGACCGTGATGGCACTTGAGGGGCTTTGGTGGGCAGACGACATGGAGGATTTCGTCAGGCTCGATAAGTCCAGGTGGAAGTGGACCCTGATGATCATGCAGCCGCACCAAATAAGCCCTGACGACCTGGAAGTAGCTAAGGGACAACTTAGGAAGAAGAAGGACAACCCCGCAGTTGACCTGCTGAGGCTGGAGAGATATGCTGAGGGCAGTTCGGTCCAGGTCCTCCACGTAGGTCCGTTCTCGGCCGAGGGACCGGCCATAATCCGGGTCCATGAGCACATAAAGATGCTAAGCGGAATCCCATCCGGGAAGCATCATGAGATATACCTATCGGATACAAGAAGGGTGCCCGAGGAGAAATGGAGGACCATCATAAGGCAGCCTTTCAGAGAGATAGGTTAGATGCTTCACTATCATGCGAGGTACCCTTCTCCGAAGAGATGTATTCCGAATCGACATTCACATCCCTCCTGTCGAACTCCTCCCCGCAGTAGGTGCAGAAATGGGTATGGGACGGGGTCGCCTTCCTGCAGTGGGGGCAGACACGCTTATCGTCCACTGACCCGACAGGCTCCTCCGGCCTAGCAGTGGGGAGGCCTTCCGGTTCCCTTCCCTCGAGAAGGTCAAGGTTCCCACTGGAAAATTCCCAAACTGCCCCCTTCAGAGCCATCCTCCTGACATCATCGAGCCCGTCGAGCTTGGCAGGAGGCAGTGCCATGAGGAACTTCATGCCCACGCGGGTCAGGCCCAAGTGCTTGTAGAGCCTCTTATCACGGTCAACGAGCCCCTTCAGCTCACCCCTTCCTATCATCATATCCAGGGTCTCGCATATCTCATCGAAGGAGCATATGGCGACCTTGGCAAGGTGGTCGAGAGGGACCAGCTGTCCCTTTTTGACCCTGGAATGGTACAGGTAGAAGGCCATCTTGTAACGGAGGTCCTTCCACCTCTGGTCATTGAGCCATGATAGTAGAAGGCCTATGGATAGTATGATGGAGGCAAGGCCCAGGGTCCCTACCACTGCATTGCCTAGGGTCTCCTTGACAAGGAATTCGGAGAGGTCCTTTAGGGGTGAGGCATCCAGGAAGTGAAGGATGATGAGGGTCACTGTCGCTATCAAGGCCAGTATCGATACGGACCAGAATGTCAAGAGCACCATGCCCAACGCTCTGCTTCTCACATCTATCGGACATGGAACACATTGCTACGATTTAATCCCTATGAAAGATATCATGGTATGGTCCAACGGGCAACAACAAATAGGCAAACAGATTTCACTCCTTAGAACGCAGAGGTAGCTAAGGAAACTTTTCCTACGGAAAAAGCGTTGACGGAAAAGAACAAGCTACCTAAAATAGTGCTATGCCCTGCGGGTCATAGCACATGCAGAGGTAGCTAAGGACCCTTTTCCTACGGAAAAGTGTCCACGGAAGGGGCCATCTCCGATGGCCCTACTCGTCCATATCCTCGGAGGCCTCACCTCCGAGGGTTGGCCGGCTTGCTACCTCTGAAACCATATGAAAAACAGATGCAGAGGTAGCTAAGCTCGGCTAATGCCTGGAAAATCCGAAAGGATTTTCCGCAAGTTGGGTGCTATGCCCCCAACTCGGTCCCCGTTGGCCTCACTTAGCTAGGCCAAGACAATGCAGAGGTAGCTAAGCTCGGCCAACGGCGCCGGATTTGAAATCCGGTGGGCACACGCCCTCGGGGGT
>JBFYMY010000081.1:0-12441 GCA_041304645.1 Thermoplasmatales archaeon | reverse complement strand
GGAAATGAGCCGTGCATCTGAGCTGGTCGCCCTGAAGGTGCAGTCGGCCAGATCGTCGTCTGGGTCATGGAAGAGCGAGCCGAGAGCGACCCTGGTCGGGAGAGATTGGTCCTCCGAAAGCTCAAGGGGTCCAGGTAAACCGGACCTATACGGGGGGGAGTCCACATCGAGGATGTCAGCAGTGAGAACGACCGTGGTGTATTGACCGGGAGGCATCCTGCCGTCGTCAGCGCGGACCTCCAGCTTGAACTGACAACCCCTTCCGGTCGGTTCCGCTCCCAGAACGAGCGACCCCTCTTCGAGTTGGACGGAAATATGGTCGGACCCGCCTGCTGGGGACATCGAGATGATCTCCCAACCGAATGACATCTCGTCCCCGTCAGGGTCCCAGAAACAACCGTTCTCACCTGCCAATGGAACGATGGCCTTCGATCCCTCTTCCATCATGATATCTTGAGGCCATTCCTGGACCCTTGGCGGGTCCTCGACCTCATTCACGACCAGCGTCATCTCGCTCGAAAGGACCGTCGACCTTGTATCGGAAAGTGCGAGCTGGAAATGGAACTCGCCGCTCATATCAGGGAAGGCCGATGCGTGGGACACTATGTTCAAATTGCGGTCCAGGAACAAGAGGCCCTCCGGTGTGGGCCCTATCGTGATGAGCTTGAGCTCCAGCTCCCAAGGGGATAGCTGGTCGTCCGTTATCAGGTCCCTGAGGCCCAGTATGGTCCTTGCCAGGGAGTCCTCATCGACCGAAAGGACAAGAGGCAAATCGGGAGCGAATTGCGGGACCGCATCATGGAGCAAATGGACAGGCCCCACTTCCACGGACCCCTCTGACGAACCCGTTATCTGCAATGGGATGAACATATCGTTGAAATCGTCCTGTGCCCTGACAAGGGCGGGAAGAAGCCCTAGGGAGGTCGAGGCGTCGAATACGATATCGTAGCGTACGATGAGGCCTGTCACCTTGAGAAAGAGCGAATCTCCTGAGAGCGAAAGGTCCAAGCGGTCAAGCCGGTTCCCGCTGGGGTCGGTGAATGTATGGGAGGAACTGACCGGACCCAACACGGACAGGATGTCCAGTGGCCCGGCATCAGCGACCGTCGGGGGTGGTACGGCAAAATCTATCGATCTGCCCGACCCCAGTTCCTTGAGGGAGGCCGTTGTCTGCCAAGACCACAAGAGGTCCTGCCTTATCAGCCCCTTTCCCTCCACCAAAGCGAATATACTGCCACTCTGACCATCCAGACCTGCTATGATGGAGCCGGCTACCAGGCTCGGGGACCTTCGGGACAGATAGTCCCCGGTGGGTCCAGTATGGGGTAATAGCTGGAACAGACCGTTCGGAGAGGTAATGTAAAGTAGCCCCTCACCGCCGTTGTAGGCCCCTCCACACCCGTATTCCCAACATGGGACCGACCTGACGGACCCTTCTGCAGCGTCCATACCAAGGGTCCTCGTCATAGGGCCGTTCGATATGTCAAAATAGACCATGGCCATCCGCATGTCGCTGTCGGAGACGAAGTACACCTCTTCTGTCCCATCGCCATCGGCATCACAGACCGCCGCAAGGCCTTTGGGGCCGAGCGTGGTGTTGATGTCCATTGACGAATAACCGGCCTGGCCATTGCTGGACTGGGATTCGAGCATGACCGCTCTCGGTGACGAGACGCTATCACCGAAGATGAGCATGTCCAGGTCTCCGTCCCCGTCTAGGTCCGCCATGTACGGGTCCGTAAGCCCTTTGGTGTTGTCCATGACAAGCTTCTTTGCGACGTTCCCGTTGCCATCGACCTGGGCCGTGTAGATCCCACCAGTGGGCCCGGAGGTGAACAGGACCGTATCATTGCCTTCCTGGTCCCTCCTAACAGAGAAACCTACCCTGGACGCAGAAAGGTTGCTGGAGAGAGGGACCCTCAGAAGGCCCCCGTTCTCTTTCATTACATGCATCGTGACTTTCCGTGTGGATGTGCTTGTATCGACCCAGGACGTCACGAGGGTCCCCGCCCGGGCCTCCTCCCGGTCCAGTGCCCTGGTGTGGACCGAACCTTTGACGGAACTCTCCAGCACGACCGACCTGGCGCTGCCGAAGGGGTCGCAGAGCAGTACGATGGATGATGACCGCTCATCGAAGTACACTATGTCCAGGCGTCCATCCCCGTCGAGGTCGGCAGCATCGAACGCATCTGTGCCACCGGGGATGAAGCTGCCAAGGTCCACGGTCCTTGAAGTGAGACCTTCGGGCGACGGAGGCGAGACTATGACCATCGATGCTTCCCTCAACACCGCCCTTTCCGGCAGCAGCATCGAGAAAGTGTAACCCCCCGAGGCGCCCAACGACCTGAGGGAGCCTTCGTCGCCCCCGAACCGGTCCTGCAGGCCCAGACCACCGTACTCGCCGCCCCCGAAGGACCATTCAGGCCTGGAGTCCAGGCCTATGTCCAAAGAGACCTCGTATGGCGGTGTCTCTCCGGGGACGGTCGATATCATCAGTGAGCCAGACCTGACCGGGCCGCCGCCCGGGAGGGGGATGGAGAGGCTCGGATCGCGGCCTCCCCCCTCGGGGAATGTGACGATGAATGAATCGGCCTCCTGGCCGCCTTTCTTCAACGTCGTGGAAGAGAGGCCACGGGCGAAAGCGGATATGGGGCTCATAAGAACGAAGGAGAGGAATGCCAGAAGGAGAATGGACCTATATCGCCTGCCCCATGGCATTTCCGGGGGCCCCTTCCTTGATGGGAACGCCGTCCGTATCACCGTCCAAAAGGCCTCAGCTGCAGGCATACCACTCTTTTCCAGCATATAAGTTATTATCTGTACATTTTTTCCAGCTGGACCATCTTTCCGCTTCGGAACACAGTGGTCATCCCGCTGAACGACCGGAGCCGGCCGAATCCCTCCGAGATATGGACCCAGGGTGTCGGAGCATCTGGAATAAACGGCCTGTCTTGAAAGACCGGCAAGGGCCTCATACTCCTCCATCGGGACAATAGGCCCAATGATGGCATGAGGGAGCTGGCGGAGGGTATGTCCATCCACACGCTCACCATACCCGCCAAAGCGTTCCAATGATATGGTCATCCAAAAGGACGTTCGTTGAGCGTCCTAAAAACCTTTAATACACCAGACCGGTCATTCACACCTAGGCCGAATCGGATAGGTGTGATAAGATGCCCAGCCATTACCCCAGGTATCTGGACGGTCCCTCATCAAGGGCTATATCGGTCATTGCCGTTGCGCTCCCGTTGTTCATCCTCCCCATGTTCCTTCTGGTCGTTTCCGGCGCGCCGATGGTCGTTAGGTTGGGCTCATCGACGACCGAGAGGCTTGAGGACAAGGACGGTGATGGCCTGGCGGAGTTCCTGGTGCTGGATGTGGACATAGAGGTGTTCGAACCCGGTGCCTACGGTCTCCATGGGTCAGCCCTGGATGGCGCGGTCACAGCGAACGCCGGACCCCTTGACCTACCCATGGGCAGCAGCAAGGTGGAACTGAGGTTCTCGGGTTCGGCCCTGTCCAGGTCCATCACCGGAGGGCCTATCTCGTTCGACCTGGAGGTCTTCCCCCGGGACCCGTCGTCGAACTCGGCCAAGGGGACATATGGAACGATGGAAGATTACGGGCCCGAGCAGTTCGAGGCACCATCTTCAGGCACCGGTGTGGAGGTAAGGATACTGGGCATGGAGGTCCTCATAGAGAGCAAGGTCCTCCGGTTGTCCATAAACACAACGCAACCCCAGATCACCTTCACTTACTCGGGCGGTTCGGGGGATTCCACCAGGTCCACCATCAGATACCTCGAGGTCGTGGCCTACGAGGACAAGAACGGGAACGCGGTCTTCGATCAGGGCACTGACCTGAAGAAGTACGAAGCCCCCCTCAACACTGTCGATTGGAGCCTCAGGACGGACTTCTCCCAGGGTTACGAGATATCCCTCCACGGCGTTGTCCCGCTGAGGCTCTCCGGCAGTGCCACTGCCGTCGCATGGGCGAAGATGACCTTCACGTACCGGTCAAGGTCCCTTCTGCTCGAGGGATGGGGGCAGAAGTTCGATATAGACCTGGAGCTCTGGCAGCCCCTTGATGCGGACCGGATAGCGGTCGTCCACGAGCTCAGGGACCTGTCGGGCGAACAGACCATAGAAAAGGGTAAGGGTGGCTCGGTCCAGACCGATGACCCGAACGTGCTCAGGCTCATCTCCCCCAGAGGCCTGACGACCGGTATCTATTCCTGGTCCGATGAGATCTCGGTCGGTGAGGCATCTCCCCAGACCCCATCGCGGGCGAATACGTCCTTCACGGTCGATGGCCATGTGGCCTCTATAGTATTCTCCTACCCATTGTCCGGCGGAACGCTCTCCATCCATCACGACCCGGTCATAGGGATGGACCCCGCCAACATGCCGAAGGAACGGAACCAAATGGGGTTCCTGTCCAACAAACCCCTTGCCATGATCATCGGGTCTGTAATCGGGGTCCTGATAGTGGCCGGCACGATGGTCTTCAGGTCCTGGTCGGAGAGGAGAGAGGAGCGGGCGCTCCTTGACAGGGAACGCAAAGGGGGTGATTGAACGGTCTCAGTCGAACTCTGGTCCGCCATGAAGGACCTGCTGGTCGGCCTCCTCCTGGTCCTCTCCCTGGTCCTATCCGGGATAGGTTTCCTCTCCTACCGCAGGAGTGGGAGCCCCAGATTGCTAATGGTGAGCTTCGCCTTCCTGCTCTTCCTGATGAAGGGGCTCTACCTTGCGGTCGGGCTCTATCTGACCCACTGGGTCAAGGTCCCAAGGGGGTTCGCCCTGGCCTTCGACATCATGCTCCTGGTCGATGTTGCGGTCCTGATGACGCTCTACCTTGCCCTCTTCAGGAAGCAGAGGGTCCGTTGAGGGGTTGGGACCCGATGGAAGAAGACCCCCTCCAGCTGGAGACCAGGAAGAGGATATACGAACTTGTCCAGGCCTCGCCAGGTGTCCACTTCAGGGAGATATCGCGTAGGCTCGGCCTGCCCATGGGCGTGGTCGAGTACCACCTCAACTTCCTTCTGAAGAGGGAGATGATAGTGGACAGGAAGGAGGGCAGGTACAGACGCTACTACGCCGAGGGCAAGATAGGGTCCAGGGAGAAGAGGGTCCTCTCCTACCTCCGGAAGGACATCCCCCGGGGCATCCTGATGCACGTGATGCTGCATCCCGGGGCCAGGCATAGGGACATCAAGGGGGACCTGGACATCTCCGGCTCCACGCTCTCCTTCCACATCCAGCGGATGATGGAGGACGAGGTCCTCAAAGAAGAGGATGAAGGGGGGACCAGGAGGTTCTATGTGGTCGACCCGGATTCCGTCTCAAGGACGCTCATACTCTACAGGAGGTCCTTCATGGACAAGCTGGTGGACTCCTTCACCGAGACCTGGCTCGACCTTGAGCTGTGAGGGCCTGCATCAGAGCCTTTCCCTGTGGTCTATACCTATGGTATGAGGTCCCAGCTTGGGGACCTGGAGGGAGAGCCTCTTGTGCCTGGAGGACCTCATCATGGACCGGACCCTGGATACGTCCCCTTCGCTCACTGGCGGCTCGAACCCCGACCTATCGAACTCCTCAACAGTGGTCGTAGTATGATCGATATTGTCCACTATGGAGCTCACAGAATAGCCCTTGATGCACCCGTTCAGCACCTGGTCCAAAAGAGGGTAGGGCAGCCGCAGCTCCCCCTCATCCGTCTGCCCGGCCACCAGACCAGCGGTAGGGGGCCTTTCGATGATGGGGTTCGGGACCCCCACGACCCTTGCTAGCTCCCTAATCTGGGTCTTGAAGAGGTCCCCTACGGGGCAAATGTCCGATGCCCCGTCCCCGTACTTTGTGAAATATCCCGTCAGCAGTTCGGATTTGTTGGAGGTTCCTATGACCAACCCGCCCTCGGAGTTGGCGACAGCATAGAGCACCAGCATCCTTGCCCTTGCCATCGCATTACCCCTGACCATACCGTCCAGTTCGAGGGGGATGGCATTCACGATGCCCTCTATGTCCAGGACCTTGAGGTCTGTACCACATGAACGGGAGGCCATCTCGGCGAACCCGAGGTCGGAGGGATTCATTTCCCCGCAAGGCAGGAACAGAGGCCTCACACGGTCGGGGCCTATCGCATCTGCAAGGAGAATGAGCACCAGGGCGGAGTCCAAACCTCCCGAGAGCCCGACCAATGCCGGGCCGTTCCCGGAAGCTGCCATCCTATCGATGATGAAGTCGGAGATGATCCTCCGCGCATCAGGGTCCAGCCTTGGTATGAGGTCCATTGCACCACATCTTTGGGGACCGTTCTTCTCGGTCGGAGGGGATAGTAGGGGAAAGTTCAAATAATCTTTTCCCCACTCACTTCAACGGAGAATGAAAGTTGACCGGATATAATATCGAGAACATCATCGCATCCAGCGGTCTGAGCTCGAAACTGAGGCTGAAGGAGATAGCGGAGAAGCTCCCCGACTGCGAGTACAATCCGGAGAACTTCCCGGGGGTCATCTGGAGGCCCAGGTCCACCTACGGCGTCGTAGTCCTCATGGAGGACGGGCGGATGATGTGCACCAATGTCAGAACTCTGGATGACGTGGATGCCCTCTTCAAGAGAATGATCAAGCTCCTGGAAGAGATGGGGCTCATAACCCCGAGGATAGCCTGCCCGAACTGCGGGGCCGTCGTCGATTCCGAGGATGTGGTCTGCGTCGACTGCGGTCAGCTCCTCCAGGACAAGTGAAGGGGACCTGTTCAAAGGGGTCCAAGAAGGGACCTTGATATCCCCTCCACGTCCGTCCTGTTCCGTTCAGGGCATGATACCATGAGGCAGTAGTGTATCCCAGGCCTCCTCTGGAGAGCTCTTGCCAGCGTCGAGATGGTATGGAGCGGGACCGGTCTGTCGCCCATTACCTTGATGTCCGTCCTCCTGAGCCTGGGCTCCGAGAGGGCAAGGCTGGGGTCCGGGACATCTATGATAACCTCCCCTTCCGGTACATCGGCCTTACGGCATATTTCCGCTTCGAGCCTGGAACGCTCTCTGTCGTCGGTCAGGCCACTTACCAGCTCCCTTGTCCTGTGAGCGGCCTCGGAGTCCCCGACAGCATCCTCCGAGTTCACCGTATGGGCCGATTTCAGGAGCTTCCGGAACCTGAGCCTTGCGGCCATCCTCGAAGGTACCCCTCCCTGCTCCCTCATGAACCTCAGGACCTCGCCGTCGGCCATGCCCCAGACCTGCTCAAGGGCTTTGTCGGAAAGATATTCCCCGGCCCTGCAGAGCATACCCTCCGCTATCCTTGCGGTCCTGTGGAAATAAACGGAGGAGTACATGAGCGACCTGGCCACGAGCATGCCCTCAAGGGCAGATAACCCCCTCCTGTGGACCATGAGCTCACCGTGATGGACGATGGATGTCTGGACGATCCTGTCAAGGTCGATTATCCCGTAAGCGACACCTGTGTAATGGGAGTCCCTCAAGAGGAAGTCCAGCTGGTCCGCATCGACGGCACCGTGGATGATCTGGTACAGATAGTCCTTGTCTGAGAAGAATGCCTGTCCGTCCTCCACAGGGAGCCGTTCTGCAACGGTCGGGGAAGATGAGCCTTCCCTGCAGACGAGCCCGGCCACCCTTCCAGGGTCAAGGCCCTCCGCCTCCAGGATCTCCGGGACGCTCCTCCCCCTCTCCAGGTCCTTCCAGTCCTTGTCCCACCACCAGGCATCGTAGGGACCTATCCTGCCCGTTATCAGGTCCTTGGTGAGCTCCATATGCTCCTTGCCCAATCTGTCATGGAACAGTTTCTCCATCGTGTGGGAGAACGGACCGTGCCCCAGGTCGTGCAGTGCCCCAGCAGTAGAGACCAAATATACCTCTTCCAGTGGGAGTTCCAGCGCTTTGGCGAGCATACCTGCTATATGGGACGTTCCGAGGGAATGCTCGAACCTTGTGTGGTGCGCTCCCGGGAACACGAGGTAGGCGAGCCCCAGCTGCCTTATCTGGCTCAGCCTGTTCATCTCGGGGGTCGAGGCGAGCTCGAGAAGGGCCCCGGACAGCTTGATCGTACCATGGACCGGGTCGTTGATTATCTTGAACTCTCTCATCGGGGACAGAGCGTCGAATGATGATTTATGACTATCGTATGGCACCAACCATGGAAAACGGTTATCTTCCACATGGTCGGTTACCCCCTCCATGAGAGCACTGACGCCCCGGGAAAGGGATGCCCTCATCGGCTACCTTGAGGACGACCACGGAAGGGGAGACCCCACATCCGTACTCTTCGGGGAAGAAGATAGGGGCATGGGTGTCATCATATGCGAGGAGGGATGCATTCTCTCCGGCCTTGATGTAGCCCAGTTCATATTCTCGGTCCTGGGGGCCTCTCTAAAGGTCAGAGAAGGTCTTTCTGCAGGGATCGGGGTGGATGCGGGTTCGGTCGTGGCAGAGGTCGAAGGCCCTGTCCCCTCGCTCCTTGCGGGGGAGAGGACCGCTCTGAACCTCCTGTCAAGGATGTCAGGGATAGCGACCATGGCGAGGAGGGCAACGAAGCTGGCCTCCGACAGCTGTCCGAAAACCAGGGTCGCAGGGACCAGGAAGACGACCCCCGGTTCCAATCTCTTCGAGAAGAGGGCTTTGATGGATGGGGGAGCCCTCCCTCACAGAACGGACCTCTCCTCCCTTGCAATGGTCAAGGACAACCACATAGCTGCGCTCGGGGGTGGACCCAAAGCGATCGTGACGGCGGTCACTAAGCTCAAAGGCCTCTACGGACCTTATCTTCCCGTCGAGGTCGAGTGCGGGACGTTGGAAGAGGCACTTGCGGCCCTTGAGGCCGGTGCCGACATTATCATGCTCGACAACATGGGCGTCGAAGGGGTCTGTGAAGCCTCTTCGGCCCTGAAGGAGGCCATGTTAAGGTCAGGAAAGAGAGCCTCCATAGAGGCATCCGGTGGTATCGGACCGAAGGACATCCCTCTAATTGCCCCATATGTGGACGTGATATCCATGGGAAGCCTGACCTACGGTGCCCATCCCATATCCTTCAAGATGGATATGGAGCTCAAAGGGTCAGATAGATGACGGCCCGGGTGAAAGAGAATGACCGAAAGGGAAATGGCCGGACCGAGGGGGACCTTCCGTTTGGTTCCCAGGGACCTTGCCGGTCCTCTCCCTGAGGACCTGATCCTCTTTGGATTCCTGATGGTCCTTGCGGTAGTCCATCTCATCTGGAAGGTCCCTTTCGACCCCGACCCACTCACATTGAACAGGCTCCTTCTTGGACTTATCATAATGCTTTCGATAATGGCGATGACGGCCCTCAGACAGTCATCATTTGTCAAGGGTGGAGGCTCGCAAGCGGGTCTAGAAGGTGCGGCATACACCGTTAGGGTATGGTTCCCCTACCTCATGGTCGGGATATCCTATCAGCTCATCCAACCCGCAGTGATGGGATTGCGCGAAGGTACCATAGACATGATGTTGATGGATATGGACCGTTTTTTGTTCCTGGGCCAAGACCCTGTCCTCCTTATAGAGGGGATCAGCTTTCCCATTCTCACGGATTGGTTCGCATTCTGCTATTCCCTCTATTTCGTGCTCACGGGGGGCATAGCGCTCCTGCTCCATTTCACCGACCGCAGGGACGATTTCAGGCTCTTCATGCTTGCCATGGTCATTTCGTTCTATCTGGGTTATATCAGCTACATCTTCCTACCGGCCGTAGGGCCTAGGTACGCCATACCGGACAGGTTCCAGACCGACCTGAAAGGGATAATGATATGGGACCATGTCAAGGCAATGTACAACGATATGGAATCCATAAACCGGGACTGCTTCCCGAGCCTGCACACCGCCCAGGCCCTCATACCTCTATATTTCGCTCATAGGTACAAAGGTTTGCTGGGGAAAGGGAGGCTCTTGTTCTGGCTCCTCCTGCCCATCGTGATATCCATCTGTATTTCGACGGTATATCTACGTTACCACTGGGTGGTCGATGTCATCGCCGGAGCCGTCCTTGCGGCAGTCTCCATATATCTTGGCACTATCCTGTTCAAAAGGTTCCCATGGCCGAAACACCATTGAAGGCCCGACCGGTCCACCATTCCCTTTGGAGCAATCACCACAGCAGATGTCCACCCTCAACTCTGTCAAATCATGATTAATGGTCCACAACAAGTAATAATCTAGTTGGATGACTCATAAATGTACGTACAGAGCGAGGAGAGTTTAAAATTACCACAACCGAACATACGATGGACATATGATAAGCAGAACGTGGTCGATGATGTCAAAACCACAATTAAAGAAGACCTTAAACAAGAACCTCAAAGATAATGCAGAATTATATTGAATAAAGGCGTTGTAAGAAAAATAATAATAGTCATTGGACCTATAAAGGTCTCGTGTAAGGGACTGAAAAGAAAAAAAATAGGGAACCGTTCAACTCGAGGCGATCGATATGGAAAAAAGCCATGTTTTCACTATATGCATAATACTAACGCTTCTTTCATTGAACATACTGACAATGGGTGGGAACTCAAATAGTAATCAAATAAAATCAATTGACGAGTCTATAAATAATAATAATAATCCTTATTTAATGGATAATATAGATAAATCTATTCTCCAAAGTAGAGGAACTTATTTTATCAAGAACAATGGACAATTAAATAATGATAATATCCTTTTTTATTCCAACAACGGTAATTATTATTTCGAAAGAAATGGTTTTTATTTAAAAATATTTGAAATGTATTCCGATGAAATTGTTCAGGACAATTTATTTGAAAGAATAGATCGCTTTTCGGAAAACCGAACTTATCATGAAAAAGGGGTTGTATTGAAATATACTTTCATAGGAGCAAATGTTATCGAACCAGAGGGATTTGATAGATGCTCATGGAATTCTAACTTTTTCTATGGTAACGATTCTGATAAATGGAAAACAGATGTGCCCAATTACCAGAAAATAATTTATGAAAATATTTGGGATGGAATTGACCTTGTTTATTATTATAAGAATGGGAATATTAAATATGATTTCATTATTAATCCGGGGGCTGACCCAAATATGATTAAAATTAAATTAGTAGGCCAAGATGCCATTACTTTAAATAAGGATAATAATGTTATTATAAAAACAAAATATTGGAATATAATAGAAAAGGACTTATTAGCGTTTATTCCAGAAAATAATAAATATGTTTCATGTGAATTTAATTTAAGAAAAGACAATATTTTAACTTTTAATTTAGGTGAATATAATATTAATAATATAGTAATAATTGATCCTTTAATAGTTTTCTCTACATTTATTGGTGGTTCTGGTTATGACGGTATAGGTGATATTACTTTAGATTCATATAATAATATATATATTATTGGTAGTACTTCAGAGGATATTACCAATTATCCTACTACGACTGGTGCTTATGATACAACTTTAAATGGTGAATCTGATGTTGTAATTACAAAATTTAATTCATCAGGAAAATCCCTAATTTTTTCTACATATATGGGAGGATCTGGCCATGATAGTGGAATTAATATTGATATTGATAATAATAATGATATTTATATCTCTGGATATTCTGTTAATAGTACTATTAATTTTCCAACGACTCAAGGAGCTTACAACACTATCCATAATGGCGATGGTGATGTGTTTGTAGCAAAATTAAATAAAACCGGGTCTTCATTGATTTTTTCAACATTTATTGGAGGAACTGGTGAGGATAGATGTTATTGTACAAAAATAACTTCAATTGGTAATGTAATAATCGGAGGTTCAACATATAATTCCACAATAAATTATCCAACTACTAATAATGCCTATAAAAAAATTTTAAATGGAAATTCTGATGCGTATATATCAATAATTAATCCTACTGGTTCTTCTTTAATATTTTCTACACTAATAGGTGGTGGAGCTTCAGATTATATATGGGCATTAGATATTGACTTAAATAATAATATATATGTATTAGGAGGAAGCGATAATAATTCAGTAATATTTCCAACTACTTCAGGAGCATATTGCCAATATTATACAGGTTATTCAGATATCTTTATAACAAAATTTAACCCGACTCTTTCCACTTTGATATTTTCCACATTAATCGGAGGATCAGATCGCGATTCTCCAGGAGATATTGTTATAGATACGAATTTTGATATATATATTACTGGTAGAACGCAAAAAATAAAAGGAAATGTTTATTTTCCGACAACCCAGGGAGCTTATGATACAACATATAATGGTAATTATGATGCTATTGTAACAAAATTAGATAAAACAGGTTCATATTTAATTTTTTCTACTTTTTTAGGTGGTTCTGTTGGTGATGAAGGTAAGAAAATATTATTGGGTTCCAATGGTACTTTATACATTTATGGAAATACCGGTGGAGATTTTCCTGTTACTCCAAACGCGTTTAATACAAC
>JBFYMY010000080.1:0-12101 GCA_041304645.1 Thermoplasmatales archaeon | reverse complement strand
AGTACAGGATGAGGATAATCATCTCACACTTTCCCATAAATACCTCGGTCAAGGTGAGCGAGCTGCTGATAGAGTACTTCATAGGTGAACGCTTCCCAAGAAAGGCAGCCATAGACGAGGGTGTGACGGTCAAGATCTCCGGAGAGACCATTACTCTGGAGGGGATAAACAAGGAAATGGTCGGACAGACGGCCGCTAACATCGAGAAGGCCACACAGATCCGTGATTACGACCCCAGGGTGTTCCAGGATGGGATATACCTTGTGAGCAGGGGTGATGAATGATGGCAAAGAAGGGGACCGTCAAGAAGGCCGATGAGGCGCCCGTACCGGAGAAGGAGGTCGTAGCCCCCGAAGCCCCGGTGGAGGCAGCAAGGAAGGCAAAGATAAAACCACAGCTTACCAAGGAGACCAGAGAGCTTCTTGAGAAGAGAAGGGCCAGGTACGAGAAGCAACCGGCCTTCAGAAGGGGCGAATGGTTCAGATACCTCAAGCTCGGGACCATGTGGAGGAGACCCAGGGCTACGACCAACAAGATGAGGCTCAACAGGAAGTACAGGGCCCCCAAGGTCAGGATCGGCTATGGCAAACCGTCCGCAGTGAAGGGTCTGCACCCTTCAGGGTTCCGTGAGGTCCTTGTCCATCATGTTGACCAGCTCGAATCGATAGACCCCAAGGTCGAGGCCGCAAGGATAGGTTCGTCCGTGGGTACAAGGAAGAGAAGGATGCTCGTCCAAGCAGCCGATTCCAAAGGGATAAGGGTGCTGAACAGGGGGCTTATGTGATGGACCTTACGAACCAGAGAAGGATGGCCGCCGATCTGATGAAATGCGGCCTTCACAGGGTTTACATGAACCCCAACAGCCTCGAGGACATATCAGAGGCCGTAACAAGGGGAGATGTCAAGAAACTGATCAAGGAAGGTGTTATCAAGGCCCGTCAGAAGGCTGGTATCTCCAATGGGAGGCTGAAATACGCCGATGGTCAGAGGGCAGCTGGCAAGAGGAAAGGGCACGGCTCCCGGAAGGGCGCTAAGTTCGCCAGGTACCCCAGGAAGCGGAGGTGGATCAACACCATCCGCCCCGTAAGAAGGACCCTTATGGAGTATAGGTCCAAGGGGATCATAACAAATGAGACGTTCAGGACCTTCTATCTCCAGGCCTCATCAGGGTCCTTCAGGTCCGTGAACCACCTTAAGAACCAGATCATGGTGGCTAAGGCGTTCGTCAAACTGCCAGAGGAAGGGGGAAAGTGACATGGCACAGGGACCCAGATATCATATGCAGTTCCGCAGAAGGCGGGAGGGTAAGACCGATTACAGACAAAGGCTCACTCTCATAAGGAGCGGAAAGGTTAGGGCGGTCGTCAGGAAGAGCCTGTCGGGGACGATGGTGCAGTTCGTAGAGTACACAGAGACCGGTGACCGTATCCTGACCCAGGCATCCTACATTGACCTGAAGAAGCTTGGGTGGGGCCATTCGCTGAAGGATACTACCGCTTCCTACTTCGTGGGCCTTCTGGCAGGCGTCAGGGCAAAGAAGATGGACCTGAAAGAGGCCGTTCTGGACATAGGGCTCCAGGAGCCCAAGAAGGGTGCAAGGGTCTTCGCAGCCCTCAAAGGCCTTATCGATGCTGGATTGGACGTACCGCACGGTGACGAGGTCCTCCCGTCCGACGAGCGGATCGAGGGGAGGCATAAAGAGGCCGAAGGTTTCAAGGAATCGTTCGAAAGATTGAGATCGACCATCATGGAGATGTGAGCATGACCGAGGAAAAGAAGAAGCATCCAGAGACCAAGGATGAGGAAGAGGCCAAGGAGCAGCCTGTGGTGGTGGAGGTGGACATCCCGGAGGTCCAGGAAGAGGTCACGGCCTCGGTGGTCGAAGAGGAGACGGTCCGGGGCAAGAAGCCCGATGTCATCAAGGGCCGGAGGTTCCCCAAAGAGAAGGAGACCTTCGATGAGTCCATGTGGACACCCAGGACGAACCTGGGCCACCTTGTCAAGTCGGGGAAGATAGGGTCCCTCCACGAGGTCCTCTCAACGGGTATTCCTATCAGGGAACCAGAGATCGTAGATAAGTTCCTCAGGGACACATTGACGGACGAGGTCCTCTACGTCAACATGGTCCAGAGGATGACGGACTCAGGGAGGAGGACACGTTTCTCCATTACGGTCGTGGTGGGCAACAGCAACGGCTATGTCGGCCTGGGAATGGCCAGGGGAAAGGAGGTCGGGCCCACGATCAAGAAGGCCATAGACAATGCCAAGCTGAACATCATCGAGCTGATCAGGGGATGTGGTTCATGGGAGTGCGGTTGTATGAACCCGCATAGCATCCCGTTCAAGGTCACCGGGAAGTCTGGGTCCACGGAAATGACCATCAGCCCGGCCCCAAGGGGTGTGGGTCTGGCCGTCAACGATGTGGCCAAGAAGATCCTCAAGCTTGCAGGGATCAACGATATCTGGGGATTCTCCAGGGGGCAGACCAAGACGACCGTCAACAATGCCATGGCCGTCATGGACGCTCTCCACAAGCTCTCCCTGATGAAGGTACCCAAGGGCCGTTCCGAACAGCTGAAGCATGTCCTCGGACCTCTGGCGGTCCAGGGTCCGCCGGTGACGATAGGGGGGGATGAGAGGTGACATACGCGGTCATAAGGGTCAGGGGAACGCTCAATATCAAACCCGATATCAAGGATACCCTGAAGATGTTAAGGCTGACAAGGGTCAATCACTGTGTCATCGTACCCAGGACCGATGTCTTCGACGGCATGCTGAAGAAGGCCAAGGACTACATTACCTGGGGCGAGGTGGAACCCGAAACGCTGGAGGCTCTCCTGAAGAACAGATGCTTTTTGGAGGGTGGCATCAAGTTAAGCGACGATCATGTGAAGAAGAACTCGTCGTACAAGGGAATAAAGGAGCTTGCGGCCGCCATTGCAGAGGGTAAGGTCGACCACAGGGAACTGGACTGGGCCCAGCCCGTGTTCAGGCTCTCTTCCCCAAAGAAGGGTTACAAGGGCATAAAGCGGCCGGTCACAACGGGCGGATCGCTAGGCTACAGGGGCAAGGAGATCAACGAGATCGTTATCAGGATGGTCTGAGGTGTTCCAATGACTGACAAGAGGAATTCGAAGTTCAGGGGGAAGAAGACCCACGGTCACGGGACCAAGGCCAGAAGGGGAGCGGGAAAGAGGGGCGGCAGGGGTATGGCAGGGGGTCACAAGCACCGGCTTTTCCATATTCTGAAGTACTATGGGAAGGAATATTTCGGAAGGCACGGCTTCAAGAGGCCCCAGTCGGTGGTCAAGGCGAACATAACCCTGAACCTCTCCGACATCCGGGAGAACCTTCCGGTCTTCATCGAAGAGGGTGCTGCAAAGCGAAAAGGGGAGGCCTACGATCTGGACCTCGGCGCCCTGGGGGCGAACAAGCTCCTGGGCGGAGGGTCTCTGGGAGATCTCAAAGTGCATGTGTTCGCCCAGGCTGCGTCCCAGAAGGCCATAGAGAAGGTCGAGGCGTCAGGCGGAAGCGTGACCATCAAGGAGAACTAAGGAAGGGGTCTTACCTGCCGACTAATCAATGTTTTAATAGAAGAACGGCAATCAGGGGGCGCCCCACCAGACCATACTGCACGATGTGAACGACATGGCCGTAGAGAGAGACTACAGGAAGGCGATATGGGTCATTATGGCCTACGTCGTAACTATGCTAATCCTCTACCTCTGGCAATGGAAGGATAGGGACCTTGGCGAGTTCAGGGAGCTCTCGCTCTTCATCATCATCGCTCTGGGGATAGCCATATGTTTCTTCCTCATCGGTATGATGGTGACATATAACGGGGAGGAGAGCAAGCTCTACGGGCTGAAGTCCATCGCGGACAAGTGGCCTGCCATCAAGAAGCCCGAAGGCCATGTGAGGTTCCGCACGAAGATGATATGGACATTCGGCATACTCATCGTCTATTACTTCCTTAGTAACGTTTCACTTTACGGATTGACCGGTGAGAGCCTTGATATATTCTCCGAGTTCAGGGCTATACTGGCAGGTGCGAGCGGTTCGCTCATGCACCTTGGTATAGGTCCCATAGTCACAGGGTCCATCATAATGCAGCTCTTCACCGGGGCGAAGATCATCCAGCTGGACCTCAAGAAGGCCGAGGACAAGGCCATCTATCAGGGTGTCCAGAAGGTCCTGGTCCTCATCATGATATTCGTCGAGGCCATACCCCAGGTCTATGGCTATCTGAAACCTTCGTCGGACGGTTGGATGGGCGATATAGGACCTGGATGGGCCGGAATGGTCATCATCCTCCAGCTGGTCTTCGGGTCCTACCTTGTGTTCCTCATGGACGAGATAGTATCGAAATGGGGCATAGGGAGCGGCATCTCGATGTTCATAGCCGCCGGCGTTTCACAGGGCATATTCCAGGGAACGTTATCATGGCTGCCACTGGGACAGAAGACGGCCGAAAGGTATGGTCTCGATAATGTCGTCGGGGCCGACCTTGCAGGGTCTGTACCAACGGGCACTCTACCCAAGTCATGGTTCATATTAACAAACCTGGGCGGCGGGTTGAGGGACCTCACAGGAGGCGGTTTCGAGACCATTTTCCTAAGTCCGCCGAACCCGCTCGTGGCCCTGCTTTCGACCATAGTGATATTCTTCGTGGTGGCCTATGCAGAATCCACCCAGATAGAACTGCCCCTTTCCCATGCAAAGGCCAGGGGGGCAAGGGGAAGATATCCCATCAGGCTCATCTATGCCTCCAACATCCCGGTCATCCTGATGTCGGCCCTCCTTGCGAACATCAATATGTTCTCGCTCCTCCTCTGGAGCCATAAGAGGCTCAGCACCATCCCGATAATAGGTCACAATTCGAGGCTAGGCTATTTCGATCCTGGCTCCACCTCTCCGACCAGTGGATTGGCCTGGTACGTATCCAGGGTGGACGGGCTTCAGAGCTGGCTCCTGCCGCTCATAAATTTCGAGAGGTACAGGGGATATGTCGGCGACCATTCATGGTGGGACATCCTCATCCATCTGGTGGTCTATGTAGGATTGATGGTGGTGGGCTCGGTCCTCTTCGCCAAGTTCTGGATAGAGACGACCAACATGGGTCCGCAGGCCGTGGCCGAGCAGATAGAGAACTCTGGTATGAGGATACCCGGCTTCAGGAGGGACCCGCGGGTCCTTAAAAGGGTCCTTGAGAGGTACATACCGACGGTCACTGTCATTTCTGGTGCTTTCGTCGGTCTTCTAGCAGCTTTAGCTGACATGATAGGCACAGTGGGTGATACATCCGGTACAGGCGTCCTGCTCACTGTGGGCATCATCATAAGGCTCTACGAGGAGATAGGCAAGGAGCAGATGATGGAGATGCACCCTGTCCTCAGGGGCTTCTTCGGCCGCGAATGAATTTAGTAGAGACCGTTCCAGGCCATCCATATCAGAACGGCTTAAATATCCTCCAACCTATCCCCTAACCGGGAAAATGGGGGCTTTTCACATGTCAGGAAGGACCGTTATACCATTCATATGCGTCATAATGATGGTCCTGACCGGAATAGTGCTCGTTCCGGGTAAAGGCAAGGCCCCTTCCATAGACCCATACGAGGTCCCTCCGGGAAATCCGCTTTGGTTCCCGCTCGAGGGACTCGATACCGAAGGAGAGGTGCTCCATTACACCATAACCTTCAAGAGGTCTCAGATGGAAGGTGACATCCAGAGACCGATCGATTTCATCCTTCTGGATCGCACCATTGCGGACCAGAACCCCACCATAGATATAGCAATGCAGTTGGGTCTGCTCATGAAACCCAACATTTCCGAGAGGACGGTGGGCGAGTTCAAGAACGACAGGGACAGCCAGATCATGGCCCTCTTCTTCAACCATCTGCGTGAGGGCGATACCAAGGACTGGGACAACGCATCCGTCATCATCCGTTTCGATTACTACATAACAGGGGAAAGGAAGGAAGAGAGCTCACCTCTAATTATGATCGTTCTAGTGGTGTTCGCCGTGGTGATATTGGTATCGCTCGTCATCCTGCTCGTGAGGAGGCTCAAGCGGGGAAAGAAGGATGCGGTGACCTTCTTCAGTCCTGAAACTGGACCCTATTATGCAGTGAGGGCGCTCGTGGATTCAAGGGTGTTCTACCTGGACCCGGACCAGTACTCCCAATTGTACTCCTCTGGCAGGCTGAACGAGTTCGAGTTCCTCGGGACATCTCCCAGGGTCGGCGGTATGATAATACCACCCGACGGTCAGGAAGCTGTCGTGCTCGAGGCCCAGGCCCTACCTGACATACCGCTGCAGGAGGCCTTTGTCAATGATGACGTGCTCATGTCCAACTTTGCAGCTCAGCCGGCCGCTGACCCTGCTAACTGGGTTGCAGCGTCACAAGAGGGGTCGGGACCGACCACGATAGAGGGTGGTCAGGCAGCGGACCATGTGACAGAGGGTGGAGGGTCGGCCCCTCAATCACCGGCCGAAGGCCCAATGACCTCGGAAACCCACGAGGGGGAGGTGGCCCTCACAGGCAGCACTTCGCACCCTGCTCCCATGAATGAAGAAGGTCCTGCGAACGGTCCGTTCGACAATTCTTTGACCGGCATGGCCTGATATCCTACGTTCAGGAGCCCCATGCCATGACCTGCGGGCCTCTCTGGCATTTCGTTCAAGAGAGCGTTCAAAAGGTTTATTAGACCTCCTTCCAGTCCAGTTCCCATGAACCGTTCAATAGACACATCGAACATTTCCATGCTGGCAGTCATCATTCTCGCAGCGACGCTGCTGACCCCTCTGACCGATGACCGCTCAAGGACGGACGGCCAGACCGTTACTGGTATTCCCGAACCGTCCGATATCGAAAAGGATGGGGATTGGACGGTAACGACCATTGAGACCATAACGGACGATACCGTGACCTTGAAAGGTAATCTAACGGTCAAAGGCACCCTGGTCCTGGATAACACGACATTGGCATTGAACACGACTGTCCTGGATACCAAATGGGTGAGGGTCGAAGGAGGGGGCAAGCTCCGCTTGAGGAACGGCTCCATTCTCCGGGGTCTCTCCCGCGAAAGATATCATTTCCATGCCTTGGCCTCATCATCGGTCCATATCAACGATTCTCAGGTCATGGACTGCGGGACCGATTCCGTTTCGGACCTCCAGAAGGGCATCTACAGTCTCAGCAGCGACCTTATCCTATACAACTCCATGCTGACCAGAGGCAATACAGGTATCATTGTCGATGGGGGCTCGGCGAAGGTCATCGGGTCCTCGATCATGGTCATGGACAAGAACGGCATAGAGGTCGTGAACGGTGGGGACCTTATCATGAGAGGGTCCAATATCACATTCTGCGGAGGGTCGGGGTTGGAACTGGCATCCTCCTCGGCCAATGTGACGGGGACGACCATCAAGGACTCCCAGGAGGCCGTCAACGCAGTATCCAGCACTCTGCTGATGGCGGAAAGCCGTTTCTCATCCAGGGGCATAAGGGCATTGGTATCATCATCATCATGGCTTTCCCTGAACGACTGTTCTGGGTCGCTTCCAGGGAGCGATCAGCTCGTCCTTGACCTTCCGGTAACTGGCCCCTCCAAGGCCGATCTTGTCAACACAACTCTGACCCAGTTGAGCGTTCTGGACCCCAATGGAAGGATATCAGAGGCCTACAGGAAGGATGTTGTGATATCGACCAACGATGGAAAGAGAGCGGACCAGGCCGAAGTGGAGATAAGGGACAGGTACCTGAGATTGGAGTATCACGGGATAACACCAGCCACAGGAGAGCTCATAGACATAAATATCGTTTCCCATATCACCAATATCTCGGGACGGTATCCCATGGACCTGCACCAGCTCTGGGTGAGACTGGAAGGTGCAAGGCGGACCATGGATTTCGATTCTATGTCGGACCATGTCTTCAATATGACCGTCCTCCTGTCCGATCCCGAGGTCCTGATAGACCAACCGCTCAACGGGACCCATATCCCCTCCGCCGACCTGTCGGTGAAAGGCAGGGTCATAGATGTCCGACCGGTCTCGACACTGTCCTACATCCTCGATGAAGGTGACGAGATCATCATTGCACCACAGAACGCTTTCTCGATACCCCTGAAGGTCAAGGACGGACCGCACGACCTCCTGTTGATAGCGATGAACGATGACGGACGTTTCGGAACGGCAAGGGTAACGTTCTTCACTGATACGATAGGTCCGGTCATAGACCTCTTGAACCCTTTGAACAATTCGGTAGTCAATACCACAACGGTGCTCTTCGCTGGTTCCTGCGAACCCGAGGTCAGGCTGATGATGGACGGTGAGCTCGTCCCCCATCCGCAGAGGACCTTCAGACATTACGTTCGGCTTGGGGAAGGTTTGAACAGCATAACCTTGGAGGCCTGGGACCTGGCAGGCAATGGATTGTCCATGGTTGTCCATATCACGAGCGATACCACGGCACCGTTCATAGCCGTCATGACCCCGGCTGACGGCCACAGGACCAAAGAGACCTCCATCGCTATAAAAGGGACGACGAGCCTTGATACGGTGGGATTGACGGTGAACGGTTTACAGGCGCAGCTGTCCGAGGGAACGTTCCAGGTTGTGATATCCGGTCTGATAGAGGGTGAGAACCCCATCCTGCTGACCGCCGTTGACAGGGTGGGTTGGAGGACGACCAAGGAGCTCAGTGTCGTCGTCGATTCGACCCCGCCCATGCTCGTTCTGAGATCGTTCCCGGCCGTGACCAATAAGAGGGACATCGAGCTGAGCGGCATCGTTGACGAGGAGGCATCCATAACTGTGAACGGTATGGCAGTGGTATTGGAGGATGGTGAGTTCAGCTTCCTAGTGGAGCTCTATCAGGGTCCGAACAGGGTGCTGGTCAGGGCTACCGATGCCGTCGGTAATACAGCTGAAAGAACAGCACAGATCGTGCTCGACCTTGAGGCCCCGGTGATAGAGAGGGTCCAACCACCATCCGGGTCCTCGCAAAGGAGCAAGGTACTGGAGATAACAGGCCAATCTTTCGATGAGAACGGGATATCGAGCATGTCCGGGCGCCGGACAGGTGGTGCCTTTCAGACGCTCGATGGCCTTGAGAGCTGGAGGTGGGTCATCGAGCTGACCTCCGGTCTGAACCAGCTTGAGGTACGTGCAGAGGACAGGGCTGGGAACGTGAGGACACTGGGATTGCAGTACACCCTCGAGGTCTCGGGTGTGACGGACAGGACACCGCCCATCGTCACGATCGTGGACCCAAGGATGAACGCCTCACTTCGCAGCGGAGCGGTGTGGGTCAAGGGGACAGCCACCGACAACGTTGGGGTCGTATCCGTCCAGCTGCGGGTCGGTGACGGTGATTGGACCACGGTAGAGGGGATATTCAGATGGTCTATGAATGTGACCCTGACCCCCGGGTACAGGATCATAGAGGTAAGGGCCCTCGACACTTCAGGCAATCAGGGGACCGATACGGTCAAGGTCCTTGTGACCGCTCCGAACGAAGGGGATGCTGACGGAAAGGAAAAAGCCCCCCAGACCTGGATGTACGTGGTTCTGATCGTTCTCATCGTTTTTTTCATGGCCATGGCTGGTTTCCTCGTAATGAAACGGATGGCCTTGAAGGAGGAGATAGAGGGGGAGGATGAACGGAGGGGTGATCGGGCCAGAGAGGCCAAGCGCCCTGCTCCCGGAAGGACTGCGGAGAGGCGCCCTGGTACCATGGGACAGCCTGGTCCAAGGAGGCCCCATCCCTATGACAGGCCGCCTGTAGGCAGGAGCGGCCCATCAAAGGTCAGGAGACCACCTTTCGATAGGGCCTGACCCCTTGAGCGCCTCTATGTCTCCGCTCATCTTTAATACGGGGGCCCCCTTTCCGCCCAAGGACCACCAGACGCGGTGTTGCAGATGTCCCAGAGATACATTAGCATCGAACAGGCAAAGGAGCCCGGCAGGGAAGGGGCCGTGGACCTGCGGGGATGGGTCTACAGGACGAGAGGCTCCAATAAGCTGGTCTTCATAGTCATCAGGGATTCGACCGGGATAATCCAATGCGTCGGCTCCAAGGACGAGCTCGGTGAGGAGATGTTCAAACAGGCCAAGGAGCTGTTCATCGAGTCTTCGGTGACCCTAAGCGGGACGGTCCATAGTGATGAGAGGGCTCCGGGCGGGTTCGAGCTTCACCTGACACGCATCGAAGCGGTCAACGCGGCAGAACCGTTCCCCATCACCAAGGACCAATCGGAGGAGTTCCTCAGGGAGAAGAGGCACCTCTGGCTCAGGTCAAGGAAGATGAACGCGATACTGAAGGTCCGCTCAACGGTGACAGGTGCCATACACGATTTCTTCAGGGGGCGGGGCTATTACGAGTTCACACCTCCCATATTCACACCCAACGCATGCGAGGGGGGGTCCACCCTCTTCGAGGTCAAGTACTATGATGATGTGATATACCTGACCCAATCATGGCAGCTCTACGCCGAGGCCGCGATCTTCTCACTGGAGCGGATATACGATGTCTCGCCCACCTTCAGGGCGGAGAAGAGCAAGACCTCCAGGCATCTGTCGGAGTTCTGGATGGCGGAGATGGAAGCGGCATGGATGGGTTACAGGGAAGCTGCCAAGGTAGCCGTGGACGAGGTCCGCTTCATAACGGAGAGGGTCCTGGAAAGGAACAGGGCCGACCTGGAGCTCCTGGAGGCTGACCCATCAAGGCTCGAAAGGGCCCTGTCCAAGGAATGGCCCATGATCACCTACACCGAGGCCTTGGGCATGCTGAGGGACAGAGGCGGCCTGGAGGTAGAATGGGGGAAGGACCTGAGGACCATAGAGGAAGAGAAGCTGATGGAGCATTTCGACACGCCGGTGGTCATCATCCAGTATCCCAAGGAGGTCATGGCCTTCTACAAGCCCGTGGAGCCGGACGCAGAGGCTCCGGGACCCGTCGCCAGATGCTTCGATATGCTGGCCCCCGAGGGGTACGGGGAGATAGTCGGCGGTTCCGAAAGGGACACGGACATGGATTCCATAAAAGAGGCCCTGGAGAAGCAGGGTGAGAAGGTCGAGAACTACGACTGGTACCTCGACCTCCGAAGGTATGGTTCGGTCCCGCATTCTGGATATGGTCTCGGGGTGGAAAGGCTCATATCATGGCTCTGCAAGCTGGACAACATAAAGGATGCCATACCGTTCCCCAGGACCATGACCCGGACGTTCCCCTGAGAGACCCGCCATCCTGCTATGAACGGGCTTTCCAGCACCATGGTAATTAATATATCGTCCATGACCTATAAGCTGAACAATAAGCTGAACAGGGACATTCAGCATCCGAGGTGCATCGTAATGGCAGCACGGACCATCCTCCTATCATTGCTCGCGTTCGGCCTCCTCATGGCAGGGTCCGTTATAGTGATATCGACCGCTGTGGATGGTGATGGTCCCCGACCGACAGGTCCACCGTCCCGGACGATAGTCCAGGAGACAGAGTCCAACAACGGATGGCCAAGTGCCAACAAGCTACCCAATGACTACGGCACATACGAGCTGCACGGAAACATAACTACCAATAACGATTTCGATTACTTCTACTTCAATCTTCAGGGCGGTAGCGGACCCGTTGATGAGGTGACGGTCACGCCCACCTTCTTCAACAACTCCTACGGAGACTACCTAGTGGGATGGTTCTGGGCTTTCTATCCGAACAATACCCTATCTCATCTACAGGCCGATGACCTATCCATGAACCTGGAGATGTGGGATAATCTCTACTACTGGAACAGGTTGACCATCCGTGCGACCTATACCGGGAATTACGGGTTCATCGTCAGACCAGCTTTTGGAACGACCAGTGTTTTCCTCTACAACCTAACGATAACGGTTTCCTCCGTCACACCTTCCGACCCCAGGAACGACCAGGCCTCCTCCTCGGACCTCTCATCCAACACGGTGGTCTATTCGGATAGATTGGATACGGCGCTAGACATGTTCGATTGGTATCATCTTACCGCCCCTAACACGCTGCACCCCACCGTTCTGGACCTGACGACAACCCTTACTAACCCAAACCCGGACCAGAACGATGGAA
>JBFYMY010000079.1:0-5029 GCA_041304645.1 Thermoplasmatales archaeon | reverse complement strand
ATTGTGAATGAAACCAACCTTTTGATATTGGCCTCTTAGGGGCTCTCAAATGAGAGCCCCATATTTTTTATATTCTAACTGCGACAGACCTTTGGAACCCCGTTCATAGTTTTGATGTGCAGTTGGGGCACCTGGTCGCCTTCAATGATATCTGTGTATCGCAGTGAGGGCATGGTTTGGTCGGCGGGAGGGATTCCTCCATCTTCTTCTCCGTCCTCGCCGCAGCTTTGGTTATAAGGAAGAGAACGAGACCTATTATGAGGAAATTGATGAGGGCGTTGACGAAAAGGCCCCACCTCAGGGTCACTGCACCAGCATCCTTCGACTCCTGTAGGGTATCGAACTGTTTTGTCCTCATGGTCTCATTGTCTATCATCACCTTACCGGATTTCAGGACGACGAAGTTGTCGGTGAAATCGGCTCCGCCGATGGCCCCTATGGGGGGCATCAGTATATCGTCAACAGCGGATTTGACCACGGCACCGAAAGCGATACCTATTATTATCCCGACCGCCATGGCCAGGATGTTCCCCTTTACTAAGAACTCCTTGAACTCGGACATAGCCTTCGGTCTCTTGAACTTGAGCTTTCTTTCTTCTTCAGCCATCTTTTACACCCCGAAAGGCGCATAAGGGCAGGTGAGATTTAAATTCGATGTCTACGGGCTCGATGTCAAAGGTCCAAGATGTCTATCATATCCGCCGTATCATGCGAATATCTGGAGCATCATCCTGCCTTGCTCCGTCAATGAATAAATTCCCCTCTTACCCTTTTCTAGCCAGCCCAAGGACTCCCACTTCTCCAGGAAGTTCCTCCTATACCTCATCAACGCCCCCTGGGAGATGCGCCTCCTCCTGTCATCGGCGAAGATATCGGTCATGAGGTCAGCATCGCACAGGCCCTGCATCACCTCACTTGTCCTTGGGGTCCTCTTATCATCGGATATGACACGCCATACTGATAGACCTTTTATGAGGTCGGGGTCAGGAGCATCGACCTTGAAGACCGGGATCTCCTTGGGGTCATAGACCTCCTTTGCGATACCAACAGGTTTGGTTCCCTCATAGAAGTTCGAGCTGTCAATGGTGAAGGTCTTTGTCGCAGCATTGAAAGGCGTCCCCCCTTCCATCATGCAGGCGACCATGGCCGCCGAGGAATAGACCTGAGGTCCTGCCCCTATGTTCACATAGACATGGTTCCCCTTTCCATTCTCTTCCTTTATGATGGACCGGACCGTTCTCATCACTTGTGCGAAATCCATCAACATGACCTCGCTCTTTACGATCTCGATGCCCTCCTTCCTTATCCGCTGCTCTACCTCGCGGATGAAATCCCTGTAGGGGGCCTTTTTCCCCCATGAGAGCAGATGGACCCTGTCAGCCTTGTAGTATCTGACGGGCTCTACCACCTTGGCAACCTCGAACGTTACGCAGGTTATGACGACCCTCATATCCTTCATATTAAAACCCCATATAACACATATAACGTGATATGTTATATTTATACTAGGCTGCAGTTACTGCAAGTCAGCTTCATCCCTTCTATCACCCCTTAACGGAAAAAGTGAGCAAAGGGTATGGTCTTTCTCGGATAGATACCCGGTCTTCTGCTCTGCCCCGGGGCCTTTTTAAGGCCCCCTCTCCTCACTTGGTCCCGGTTCATTGGTCCTGGCATGGGACAAATCCACCACACCTTGGACCTCTGGTGAGGACCCCTACTCCCAGGGTCCGTTCCGGGTCCGTTCATCACTGGGCAGGATACCATAGGAAATGCCAATATATTATATATATAACGTTATACTTGTTATCAATGTTATTACTAATCGAACTCATATGATGTCCTCGTACCATACAATTAAATAATCTCCGGACCAATAACTATATATGAACAGGTCCAGGAGGGCCATTTCCATCGCTGTTGTCCTTACCGTGATGGCCTTTGTCCTTACCGGAACGGTAATATATCTATTAGTGAAGGCCAACACCCGCTTCCTATTGGTCGAAACGGACAGACAATGGCGGACAGAATTGGTCTACGGCAATTTTACTGGGGGGCACATGTGCTTCGATTTTCCCACATATTACCTGGACAAAGAGGAGAGGAAACTTGAGGATTGGAGGGGTCCGAAGCAGACTGGGTTCAAACTGGCATATTGTTCCTCCAGCGCCGCGGGAGGTCTTTTGGACTCGGGGGGTGCATCCGGAGTTGACTATATCGAAGACCTGCCCTTCAATGAGGAGGAGTACGTACCGTTCGGAGAATCCCGCTTCTTCATCAATGTGACCGTTGACAAGGACCTGAACGTGTTCGTCAATCGAACAGAACGACTGAACAGGGGGGAGAGCAAACGTTTCCATTTCGATATGGTCCTGGACCATAAGTACCAGAACGATATGGGAGAGAATATGTCCTGCATGGTCCGGTTCTTGCAGAACACAACGGTTACGAACCATGGGATATGGAAGCTTTCCGAGGTCGAATTCGGCTATAGGGACGAACCATACTGGTGGCCATGGGACCTTGGAACGGCCCTTCAAAGTAGGCGGCGGCTGTAAGCAATAAAAGCATATGGTGGGCACTTTTTTAGGGTTCATTCCATGATACAATGAGCCATTTAGAGGAAATCCGAAGGTTATGATGATATTGTGGTCAACATTCACTGTGCTTGATCGCGCCCTTTGGACATGCGTTCACGCATGCGCAGCATGAGATGCATTTCTCTATATCGACACAGTCGACCTTGCCGTCATCCTCCATGACCAATATAGTCATAGGACATGCCTGGATGCACTCCCCAGACCCTATGCACTTCTTCAGGTCCACCGTCCAGTCGAACCCCTGGTCGTTGTTGTGGTAGGTCCTCTTGTCCATTGCCACCATGATGATACCTCCTGCGGCCTAGGACATTGATGAAGGGACATAAAGATTTCTGTGTTTGGTGAACAGAAGATCATTCTTCGTGCGATCCCCTACCGCTCCTCCGACCGGCCAACTTTACGATAAGGACCACGATCAATAGGAGCAAGAAGAGGATGAACAGCGCGATACCGGAGCATATGAGCGGTGAGAAGGCCCATTTGCCATCATCGTCATCACCATCCGGACCATCATCGTCCTCGTCATCGTCTTCGTCATCATCATTATCATCATCATCATCATCGGATGGTAATTCATTGACCCGGACGAGCATCGTATCGGAACCGATGTTGCCTGCAGCATCCTTGACGGTCAGGGTGACCGTATAATTGCCGGCCTTTGAGAAATTATGGCTGACCAAGGCACCTTGGAGCTTCACATCGTTCAAACCATCGCTGAAGGTCCAGGTGAGGTCTGTGATATCGACATTGTCAGTGCTGCCTGAACCGTTCAACAATACCACGGTCCCTTCGGTCACAGTGATGTCCTGACCCGCATTGGCCACCGGGTCCGTGATGTCGAGGACGGTCACGACCAGACCATCGGAAGCAGTATTGTTGGCACCATCGAAGACGGAGAGGGTAATGGAATAAACCCCAGGAGAAACGAACAGGTATGTCGGCCCTTGACCGAAAAGAACGATGTTCGTTCCCCCGTCCATGAAGCTCCATGTGAGATTGAACACTGCAATGTTATCGAACGAACCTGAACCGTTGAAGGTCACTGGGGTATCTTAATCGATGGTGATGTCGGCCCCTGCCGATGCATTGGGAGCGATCACATCCAGAACAGGGACCTCCCTGAACAGAGATGCATTGTTCCCTGCATGATCGGTTGCGGTGAAGTTGAATTGCAGGGGTTCCGTGCTGTTCAAGGGGACAGGGATGGGCATGGACCAATGACCTTCTGCGACCTTGGTTCCGGGCAGGTCCTGCCATTCTCCTTGTCCGAACCTATGGACCATGTGCTCATCGACAAGACCAGCCGAATTATCGGTCACGGTAACGTGGACAATATAGACCTCTCCGGTCCTTGCGAGGTTCGAACTGTTGTAAATGATGACAGGAGGTGTATGGTCGTAACAGCATTGCGCCTCTGCGTTGACCTTGTCCGCTTCGTAATGTCCGATGAGGTCCCGTGCCCGGCTCTTGTACTGGTAATAACCCTCTCCATCCGGGAATACGAACCCGACCGACCATCCATCGCTTTCGTCCATGTCCGTGGAGTGCTTCTTCCACAATGACCAAGTACCCGAAAATGAGCGGGATTGATACCAGAACTCCACCGATACCACTTCGCTTTGCCCATCTTCGGCATTAGCCGTCAGGTTCAACGTAGGGTAGGATGTGCATAAATCGAAACTGACCATCGATGATGTAGGCGGGGACACATCTGCTCCGTTCATCCCCTTATGCAGGAGCGGATAACGGTCAATGCTCCCAGCGGTCCCGAGTATGTTCGAGTAAGGAGTATCGGATATCCCATCAGCTCCCACGACATCCTGGGAGATACCGTTGAACTGATCGGACGACGAGTGGTCGCTCCAGTAATTGCCGCATATCGGGTAGTCCATGTACCATCTGTTCCCGGTCCCATCGTCGAGCGACTGGTCCGAGTTCTCGAGCATCATGTTATGATAGATGACATTGTCGTTGGAATCGGAGGTCCGGATACCATGGATGTTATCTATGATGGTATTGTCCTTGATGGTATTGTCATTGCTCTGTTCGGTCAGGAGGATGCCGAACTCGTTCTTTTCAACATCATTGTGATGAACGGTATTATTATTGCTTAGACTATCGAGCCATATACCTCTGTCCCCGTTCTCCGATAGGAAGTTCTCTTGTATGACCGTACGTTTTGAGTTCGATAGATATATGCCGCTCCCATTATTGTGCTTTAAAGAATTATCTGAAAAGGAGTTAGCATTGGAGTTCCGGACATAGATGCCATTGAACCCGTTCTTACTGCAATCGTTCTTACTCACGTTGTTTTCAGGGGATTGATAGAAATATATCCCGCTCTTTATGGTCTTCGTACAAATATTATCTGTGATATTGCTCGAATCAGATGCGTAAAAAACAATGCCATTATCGTTCCCTTCAACGATATT
>JBFYMY010000078.1:0-5281 GCA_041304645.1 Thermoplasmatales archaeon | reverse complement strand
TTCCCAGTTGGAGGAACTCATTGAACGGCAGCATCCTGTCATTGCCGTCGAACCCCTCCTCCCTGTCTAAGACCACGACCCTCTCTATGGTCTTGAACTCACCGCTCTCTATGGCATCCTCCACCTTGTGGAGGTATTTGGCCGCAACGAAGACGATCCTTGTGGCGGAATCGTTAAGGTTGAACGCAACCTCGCTGGTAAGGAACTTCTCGGGGTCGGGAGTGACATAGTTCGTAACGTTCACGGCCCCTATCCTGTGGACCCCTAGGTCCGTCATGGTCCATTCGAACCTGTTATTGCAGATGAAGCCTACCCTGTCCCCCTTTTCTATCCCTAGTGCCAAGAGGGCTGAGGCGCAGTCCCTGGAACCCTCCATCATGTCAAAATAGGACATGGAGGCCCAGTGGCCTTTCCCCAGTTTGTACATGACAACGGTCTTGCCCGGTTCGACGGATTCGGACCTTTCGAACATATGATATATGTTCCTGAAACCAGCCTTCTGGAGCAGAGGGGAGCTCACCTCTGCCCTGAGCGGATTCAATGGACCTGACATCTGGGACCTCCATTAGTGACGGGAAGGCGATATAGTGACCATTATCTATAACCATTTTTACCTTCGAAATACATTTTTACCTTCGACTATAGCTGTATTTCATGTACATGGAGTTGTTCAGAACCTGTTCCAAATGACCCTCTTTGACCTGCTGCGAAGTAATGCACACCTGCACAAAGGCAATATGCGACAAGGCCATCCGGTCCACCATGGCGAAAAGAGAGGTCCAGGGTTCCGGAACGGGCGGTAGGGACCATCTATCCAGGTACATGATGGAACTCTCCGCAGGATTGAGGATCAGGGACAGGGCCGCGAAGGAGCAGCTGCTCTCGTCCGTGGAAAGGGACCTGAAGAGGTCCGCAGGCAAGGTCTCTAGCTTTGAAGGACTTGTCAAGGAGCTCGGCCCCCCCAGGGAGCTGGCCTCGAAGCTCTCGGACCCTCGTAACTGGGTCGTTCAGATGGGGACCCCTCTAATGCCCAAGGTCCCTCTGGTGCCGGCCATATCGTCCAGGGGCAGGCTTATGCTGATCGTGTTCATAGTCTCCATGCTAGTGGTCTCGGGCGCCCTCTTTGCGTTCCTTGGTGAGGATGAGATGGTCTATCCGGTCATGATCATGGTCAGCGCTCTCATCTACCTGCTCGTCTCGACCATGTTCTACGGCTTCGTGGGATATGCTTTGACCTACAGGTCCATGAAGGGGGGCGGGATGGGTGTGGAACCCTGCTCAAGGGCCGTCTACGACCGGCAGCTCTTCGTCGCCGGTGCAATGGTGCTCGTTCTGGATGCCAGCATGGTCCTCTATCCGTTGGCAGGGGGCCGTGCCGCCCTCCTGGTCTCCGTTCCATTGGGCATTCCCCCTCTCCTCCTCACCATTGCCGTGGTCCTTATGGCCAGAAGCTCAAGGATGGCCCTCCCGTCCGAGGGGACCCATACCAAAAAAATGAAATAATCTGGCAGTTGTCAGTATGGCAAGAGGTCAGATGATGGTCCAAGACCGGCGATACGGGTCGTACTTCCTTTCGATCATAGCCATCCTCCTGGTGGTCTTGACCGTTCCGATGGTCCTGGAGGGGAGCGTCCAAGAGGGGGTGGTCGGTCCGGGAGGCATACCCTTGACCATTGTCGGACCGGTCCCGGCGGTAGCTGACGGGGGGACCGCCACGATCGCTCTGACATTGTCAGTTGAACCTCGGCTCAAGCCTTTCGTCCTCGATGGGGTGACATATCACACCGTTGACCTTGGACCGGACACGGTCATCTGCGGACCTTACGGATGCGAGGAGCATTTCGTCAGTACCGTCCTCGAGCTGAGGGGCGAGGTCCTGGATGTCATAGTCGAACTAACGGATAAGGTCCTTCTAAGGGCATATCCGACCCCTTACATCGTTCCTGGCACCCTGTCCAGGGGCGGGTCCCGGGTCCATCCGGAATGGAATGGGTTCCCCGAACAAGAGATAGAAGATAGGTCTGAGACGGTGCTCCTCTCATCGGACACCGCAACTGGGGTCAGGACCTATGCTTTCCGATCGTTCCCGGTGAGCTACAGACCTGATGGGACCGCCATCGTCCCCACGAAGATCGTCATCAACATCACCTGGTCCCCCTCAGCGTCCGTTACCCCGTACCTCCCGACCGAAAGGAAGCCCCTGGGCGGGGTCGACTACCTCATAATCACTCACGAATCGCTCATGGGTCCGGCCCAGACCCTTGCTGATTGGAAGTCCCAGAAAGGGGTGCAAGCCAAGGTCGTGACCGCCCAGGAGATATCGAAGATGTACCCGACCGGGGACGAACAGTCCAAGGTCAGGCGCTTCGTGATGGAAATGGAGCAGAAATTCGATCTGGATTATCTTCTTCTGGTCGGTGATTACGATAAGGTCAGGACCCGGACCACCAGGAACATCCATCCGGAAACGTCCTACGGCGAACCCTCGACCTTCGCTTCCGACGGGTATTTCGCGTGCGTCGATAACGGGACGACATGGGACACCAACGGGAACAAGGTCTATGGTGAGGGGAACGAGATAGATGACCCCATACCCGATATGGCCGTTGGGAGGCTCGCCATCAACGATCCCGATGTGCTTGCGAGCGTCATCGATGGGCTGATAGATCGGGAGATGTCCCCCTCCTTTTCGGAGAGGTCAAAAGAGGCCATCTTCATGGCCGGCGACCCCGCGAACGTCCCTGGTGACCCCACGAGCACCCTGGACTTCTTCTGGACCGAATACTGCGATGATGTATTGGACGGACGGGAGACCCTGTACTATGACGGGTCGGGCACCATGGCCTTCTCCTCAAGCTCCTTCAGGTCCGTGGTCGGGACCGGCAATCAGGCCATCTGCTATTTCGCCCATGGGACGCAGACCGGGCTCCCCGACCTTTTTTCCAACAATCAGGTAGGGACGCTCTATGACAGCGGTCCTGACGGGTCCATGTTCGCCATGGCCTGCCTTACAGGATGGTTCGATGACCCGAACCAGGGATCCATGGGCTCGTTCACGGACTGTTTCGCGGAGGCCCTCACGGAGACCCCCGGCAAAGGCCTTGCCGGTTACATTGGCTCCAGCAGGCTCGCGGTCGGTTACATAGATACCGATTATTCCGGCGACGCCCCAGGTCTTGAGGAGGATTACTGGAGGGGGATCAGGAAGGCCGCCACAGGGGAGGTCCTACCCACGGTCGGAGACGTTTACAGGTATGCCGTCACCCATTTCTCGGAGAGCTTCCACCCGTTCCCCACGAACTACAACGATTACTCCGCCCAGAGGACATTCCTCGAGTACAATCTCTTGGGGGAGCCGGAGGCACCGTTGTTCATCCGTGCCCCGGACGAGCTCCACATGATACATACCCTTTCCCCGGACAGGGACTGGGTCTTTGTGATCGTTACCAACAGGACCGGTGCCCCGGTCGAAGGTGCGAACGTGGCCCTCTACAGGTCCGGTGAGCTGGGGCTCAAGGGGACCACTGATGCCACCGGTTCTGTGAACCTTACCATACCGGTCTCGAACGGTGGGATCGTGAACCTGACGGCCTGGAAGCTCGGAGATAGGCCTGCGAACACCACCATACTGCTGCCTGACACCCTCGAGCCCTGGGCATTCTATGAGATCTCTCCAAAGTCGCCTGACGGATTGGAGGGCTGCTATGTAAGTACCCCCGAGATCGAGCTGCTTGCCGACGAGGAGGCCGTCATGGATTACAGTTGGGACGGATTTGAGGTCTCAACCGTCCCATTGGGGACCGTCCTTTCGGCCCCGGAGGGTAAGCACGTCCTCAACTTCTCGGCAAGGGACCCTTCAGGGAGGTTATCCGCCCCCGTCACCGTCACCATCGATGTTGACCTGACCCCGCCTGTGCTCCGAACGGTGACCGACCCCATGGGACCTGACGGTTCGCTTGGTTGGTTCATATCGCCCCCGATGGTGAACCTGACCTCCAATGAACCCCTGTTCGGAAAGGCATACAGAAGGGGAACAGGAGCGTTCAATGAGCTTGGTGGTCCGGTACTGCTGGGGAACGGTGAGCATGAGCTCACCTTCAAGGCAAGGGACGCTCACGGTAACTGGAACACAACGAACATAACTGTGCATGTGGACCTGGACCTGCCCTATTCGCAGATGAACGTCTCATACCCTCCTGATGGTAAGAACGGGTACTACAGGACCCAGCCGACGGTCCGCTTGGAGCCCTTCGATGACAGGGAGGCGGGTGTAAGCTACCGTTGGGACGGAGGGGCCTGGGTGGATTATACGATGCCGTTCCGTCCGGATAGGGGCGTGCATCTCCTTGAATACATGGCACATGACATCTCCGGGAACGACGAGACCCCCCTTAACTCGGCCGTCCTCAGGTACGATCCGGACCTCCCCGAGGTGGTCATTTCCGTTTCCCCGGATGTTCCTGACGGCTCCAACGGGTACTATGTCACAAGGCCTATGGTCTCGGTCCTGGTAACGGATGCCACCTCGGACCAAGGTCTAGAGGCCTTTGCGGTACTTTCCCCGCCGGGAGAGGGAGTGGATTGGACCGGTTCCAGCATCCCCAACAATGGGACGCTCTGGATAGGGGACGGCGAATGGCTCCTCTACCTTATGGCGCGGGACGTGGCCGGGAACGTTCGGACACTGGCCCCCGTTCCTTTCAAGGTCGACACGGACAGACCGTCAATGCTGGTGACCCTATACCCCTCGGAGCCTGATGGCAAGAACGGTTGGTATGTCAACCAACCTGTTGTCTGGCTCAACAGGAGCTCCCCTGATTCGGTCGTAATGGTCGAGGTGGATTCTGTGCCCATGGGCGGGTATCTGGTGGATGTCCAACAGCTCCCGGAAGGGGTCCATACGGTCATCGTCTATCCCATGGACGAGGCAGGGAACATGGGTGAGAACTGGACCTTCGATTATTCCTGTGACCTGACGGACCCGACGGCAGCGTTGACCCTCACCAAGTTCACATTCGATACCGGCGAACCTGTTGAGGTCTCCGCCTCAACATCATGGGACATGAACGGCATCTATGCGTACCGGTTCCATCTGAGCGATGGCCGCTCCACCCTCTGGATGGATACCCCGGATTGGAACTGGACCTTCATGGATGAGGGTTTCCATTCTGTCTGGGTCCAGGTGGAGGACCTGTCCGGTCGGACATCGCTTTCGGGCAAGAAGGAGATAAACATCACGACGCCACCGGGACCACCCCCTGACGATGATGACACCGATGAT
>JBFYMY010000077.1:0-5315 GCA_041304645.1 Thermoplasmatales archaeon | reverse complement strand
GGTCAGTCAGAACTTTGACCTGAGGAACAATACCATCCAGGATTGTCCCACAAGCGGGATTCAGACCTATCATAGCTCTAAGGGCATGATAGTCAACAATACCCTATCGAACAATAAATACGGAATATTATTGGAAGACGACGACGAGGAGTTCCATGACATCGTCCTGGGGAAGAACAGGTTCATCGACAACGATATCCAGGCAGAGACCAACACGCTCAGTAAATGGTACCTAGATTATCCCTTGGGTGGAAACTATTGGTCCGATTATGTGGGGAGGGACGTGAAAAGAGGGGCACAGCGGGTACTGGAAGGTTCGGATGGGTTCGGCGATACGGATTATATCGTCAATTCGACCTTGAACCTGAGGGACAGGTACCCGATCTTCAAGGATGTGATCAGTCCCGTTGCTAGAGCTCCTTCTGATATCGCTCTAGACCAGGGAGATGTCTACACCTTCGATTCCAGTACCTCATCCGACGACCAGCTGGTCCATAGGGTCGAATGGGAATTCGACTATGGGGGAGAGCACAAGGTCTTCACTGCGAATAAGTTCGATCTCAGGTTCGACCTTTCGGGGTTCTATCCCGTTAACCTGACCGTCTTCGATTTCCCAGGGAACTCGGACACGGATTCGTTCAACATCACTGTCAAGGACATAACGGACCCGACAGCATTGACACAAGGTAACATCAAAATCGACCAGGGAGAACTTGCATATTTCAACGCTTCTTCCTCGTTCGATAACTCGGCCATCGCGAACTATACCTGGACGTTCAGCTACGGCGGGGAATTGGTCCAGGTCTTCGGTAGAATGGCCTCCTTCAGATTCATCACACCGGGCCATTACACGGTCACGTTGAGGATCATCGATACCGTTGACAGGTTCAACGAGACGATGTTCATCGTCACCGTCAACGATACCGAACCACCCGTAGCGAACGCTGGGGTAGACATTTTCATCGACAACGGAGGTACGGCCAACTTCGATCCATCCCTTTCGACCGACAACGGCGTGTTGAACAACTTCACCTGGAGCTTTGTATACGAAGATACCGATATGAGATTGTATGGAAGATCCGCTACGTTCCTTTTCAACAGACCGGGATACTACGATGTTATCCTCAACATTACAGATGGGTTCGGAAACCATGGCACCGACGACCTGACCGTCACCGTCAGGGATACCATTCCTCCCACTGCAATCATAAACGGCGCCCTTGTCCAGGAACCGGAAAGGATGACAAGGCTTAACGGTTTATCATCGATCGATAACGGAAGGATCGTGAGGTACATCTGGACATTCTCGGATACAGGACCGATGAATATCGATGGACCCTACCTCAATCATTCATTCGTCAGGAAAGGGTTCCACAACATCACGCTCACGGTCTTCGACCAGTGGAACAACTCCGACGATGTCTCTGTGACGCTTGAGGCCTTGGACCTGACCAACCCCACAGCGAACGCAGGAACGGACACGACCATACCGGCTGGCACCCTCTACACACTCAATGGTTCTGGTTCCTCGGACGATGGTTCGATAGTGGAGTTCGAATGGACGTTCGAGTACGCTTCGGAGGAACGCTCCCTTAACGGCGAAAGACCATCGTTCATGTTCAGTAATGCCGGGACCTACGACATACTCCTCACAGTCACCGACCAGTCCGGCAATTGGGACGAAGATACGGTAAGGATAACGGTCGTCGATATCGGCGTTCTCAGAGGCTTCGTCCTAGACAAGGAAGAGAAACCCATAAAAGGCGCCCTTGTCCTCGTCATGGCATCCGACGGTAAGGAATACAGGGGGATCACCTCTGCGAACGGGAGCTTCATCATAGACGTACCTATGGGCGATATCACATACACCATCTCCAGGTCCGGGTACGTTTCCGTTTCAGGAACGGCCACCATCTTTCCCATGCGGACCACTGTTTTAGAATCCTTAAGGACCACGCTCGAAAAGAAAGGGACCGTTGATGGTCCACCGATCCTCATCATCATTGGCATCATAGCGGTCCTTGCCATCATCGTTGCCGCGGTCATATTACTTCTGATGATGAAAAAGAAGGTACCGGAAGTGGCGACGGAAGGGACGGAGGTCGATGATGTCTTGACGATCCCCGAAACCGTCCCACCGCAACCGGAACAGGCTCCGGAGGACCAGGTAAAGGAAGAAACGCCAGTGCCCGACCCGGATGCGGTAGAGAAGGAGAGGAGGGACCGGCTGGAAAAGGGGATGGACGAGTTCTTCTCCGATGTCGTACCTGAAGATAGTGTCGGGACGACAGAGGAGGAAGGGACTGGTGAGGACTTTATCGGACAGAGAGGCCCTTAACATATCCTGGGCACAGGGTCACCGTAGGGCGGGTCCATTATCCTCATCCCCCCCACCTCGGTCTCGAGCACGACCTCCTTCCTGTCCCCTACGACCCGACCTATCAGCACCGCATCCCTTCCCTCGGGCGTCCTCCTCACCGCCTTCAGCACCTCCTCCTCCATCCCATCAACGACACCGAGGATCAGCTTCCCCTCGTTCCCTATCTCGTAGGGGTCGAGCCCCAGCATATCGCAGGCACTGCGGACAGGCTCCTTGACAGGTATGTCAACGTCCCTCACCCTTATCCCGAAACCGCTTTTGGTGCTCCACTCGTTCAAAGCGTTTGCGAGCCCACCGCGCGTCAGGTCCTTGGCCCCGACCACCCCGCCAACCCTCATCGCACTTTCCATCAGAGCGTTCAACGGGGCCATATCGGAGCATACCTCGGTCTCGTAACCATATCCTTCCCTGAAAGATAGCACAGCAATGCCATGGTCACCGACGCTGCCGCTGAGGATGATGTGGTCCCCGGGACGGACGGCATCGTCGCGGAGCCACCTCTGGTCCCATCTAAGGGCAGGTTCCCTAAGCTCCATCGCTCTGGCAATGCATCCATCGAGCAGTTCATGCCTCCTTCCGACCCCTGCGGTCGTCACCACAAGCCCCCTCACCCCGCCCCTCTCGACGACCTTGGTGTCACCGGTTATGACCTGGACCCCACAACTTTCAGAGGCTGTCCCGATGGACCTGGAGAGCCTCTCCAGGAGCTCACGGTCCAATCCCTCCTCGACGACAAGGGACAATGCGAGCGCCAGGGGCCTTGCTCCGACGACGGCAAGGTCGTTCACGGTCCCGTAGACGGAGAGCTTCCCTATGTCCCCGCCAGGGAACTCCAGGGGCCAGACCGTATGCCCGTCTATGGTAAGGGCGATATCACCTATCGCTGCGGAATCGTCCAACAGCTCGGGGGGGAGCCCTCCATCGCCCATAGCCCCCTTCCGGATATGGGGTAGGACCAGCGAGGATAGCATCCTCTGCATCATCTCCCCGCCGGCGCCCTCGCCGAGGACTATGCCCTTCTCATGTTTCATCCGGAGCCCCCGCCCCCCACGTCCTCTGCCCCATAAGGCCTTTTCCCCCTCTCCTTCCTCTTACTTATTATCAGGATGATAAGATAGACCGCAGCGACCACGAGCACCATGAGGGTCGCTCCCCCTATCAGCAGGATGGCGGTAGTGTCCATCTCATCGACCCTCTCCTCCTTGACTTCCCTTTCGAAGAGAGCTTCTGAAGAACCGGCAAAGGAGCCGTTGAGGGTGAAAGCGGAGACCTCCACTTCCAGGTACAGGACGCCGGGTGTAAGTCCTGGCGGGGCATTGATAACCATCAGGCCCCTGTCCATGGGCGGGGAAAGAACGCTCCTGGAAACGGTCAGATTGAAGCTGCCCCACCTCATGGTCACCGTGCAATCGAAGGTGAGGTAGAGAGGACCGTTGTTGACCAGGACGAGCCTTGTGGTGCCCCCCGACGTCGACAGGGGTTCGGTGGTATTGTCGAGCTCGATGTACCAGGGTTGGACCCCCCAACCCCACAAAGAGACCATCACCCAGACCTCAGAACTGACGTAATGTCCCTTGGAATCGGTCACAGTGAGGTCTATCCTGTGGATGCCTCCTGACAGCTGGACCCTCATCCTGGAGACCGATATCCCCGGCCCGGACAGCACCCCGTCCCGGTCCGAACTCCATCTGTAGATGAGGGTGTCGCCCTCGTACATCATGTCCGGGTCGTAGGCATAGCCGTCCAGGAGCGTAAGCGAACCGGGAACAAGCACGGAACCGTTCACGGGGGACATGATGGCTATGTCGGTGGGCGGGTCTTCGCTCGGTTCTATGAAAAGTCCCAGGAGGAAGGTCTCGAAGGCCTCACCGTCGGTGACGACCAGCTGGATGTAGCCGTTCCCTGACTGGTTGGGTTCCTGGAAGAGATGGAGGAGCCCGTCTTTCATCTCCGATGCAAAGGGGAAGGAATCCGTAACGGAGACCATCAGTCTGTCCCCGTCCGGGTCCATGAACATCTTCATGACGTCCAGGACCGAGGGCGGGTCGTCCTCCTTCAGGTAGATGACCTCGGACCCGCCTATGAAGACCGGAGCCAAATTGAGATGGAGGGTGGTTGCCTTAACGGTCTGAGAGGGTCCTGAAACGGGTCCGTCGTCATCCACGCTCCTCAGCTGGTACTCATACGTGGTATTGTCCTTCAGGCCCTCATCCTCGTAGTAAAGGACCCCGCGCGGGAAGCTCCTGAGCAGTCCGAAATCCGCATCTTCCGGTCCTTTCCTGTAAAGAAGGAACCCGGAGAGGTCGGGGATGTCGCTTGGAGGGTCCCATTGGATGGCAATGGCATCATTATCAATGGGCGATGCGCTGACGCTTGTTGGCGGTGCCGGTGCGACTGTGTCCATGGGCATTGCATTGACCCGAGCGCCTATATCGGACACCTGCCCCCTGTGGTCCACCGAGGTCATTTCGAAGCTGTATGTTCTGCCGTTCTCGAGCCCGCCTATGACGAAGGACCCCATGGGATGCAGGACCGACTCATCACCCCCTTCCCCTTCTTCGGTGGAATAGTAGATGGTGCCGCCGTAGAGGTCCTCCCCCTCCCATTCCCAGGTCAAAAGGACCTCCTGTCCCTCCGGCAGGGGCTCGGCGGTAAGATGGACCGGTGGGAGCGGAAGCTGGTCCACAATGACTGTGGCAGGTACGCTCCATCCCCTCGAACCCTGCTTGTTCCATGCGCTCACCCGGAAATGATAGGTGCCGTTGCCAGGGGCCTCAACGTTCAGGGGGCTGGAGGATGCGGAATAAACGGTGGTCACCGTTCTGAAATCAATGGTCCTGGAGGACTGGATGACATACCCGATGTTCCTGTAATTGTCCCAGGATAACCTGATGGATGACCCTCCGAGCACGTGCTCTGCGGTCAGATTGGGGAT
>JBFYMY010000076.1:0-9671 GCA_041304645.1 Thermoplasmatales archaeon | reverse complement strand
CCCCGAAGCCTCCCAGAGCGGACCTCCCCCCACTCCCCTTGGCAAGGACCCTGTGGCACGGGATGACGAGCAGGTATGGATTTGCCCCCACGGCGGTCCCGACGGCCCTTGCCCCTTTCGGCATTCCCAGCCTCATAGCTAGTTCGGAATATGTTGTGGTCGCACCGAACCCAACGAACGACAGCTCCGCATAGGTCCTCTTCCGGAGGTCGGAAAGTCCGCTGAGGTCTATTGGCAAAGGCAGCATGCCCGGGTCCCTGCCGGAGAAATGAACGGAAAGGTATTCCCTCAGCTGCTCAGCTCTGTGGTCGGACACATCGCCCAGGAGACGCACCTCATTGCTCCTGGCCTTCTTGGAGCCCAGGGACAGTCCCTTGAGCCCATGCTTGGAGAAGATACCGTCCAACCTCCCAATGGGTGTTGTCACAGAGAACATCAATGGTACCTGCGTTCCTTCCATCCTTTCACCATCCCTTCGATGGTCCCCTTCACTGCTTTGGTTATGTCGGGTTCCTTCTCTACCAAGGTACCCGTCACTATGACATCGGCCCCGGCCCGGACGGCCTCTCTTGCTCTTGAGGCATCGGAGATACCCCCTCCCAGGACCATGGGGATATCAATGACCTCTCTTACGGCCGAGATCATTTTGGAGGGGATAGGTTCTCTCACACCGGAACCTCCCTCGAGGTAGCAGAACCTCATCCCGAAGAGCTCTGCGGCCTTTGCATATTCCTGAGCCGTTCTGATATCGTCCCGATCTATCAGGTCAACCTCACCGATCCTTCCCACCAGCATCCCCGGTTCGAAGACAAGGTATCCGACAGGGATGATCTCCATGCCCGAGCGGGATAGCTCGAGAGATGCCCGTGCGGCCTCCCTGACGACATATCTGACGTCCCTTGAGTTGAGGAGGCTCATGAAGAAGATGGCATCGGCATGGCATGATATGGACCCGGAAGATGCGGGGAATATCACCACGGGGAGGTCGGATGCTTCCTTGACCGCACAGAGGGTCGCTCCCAGCTTCTTCGCATCGACACCGGTGGTCCCTCCTATGAGGAGGATGTGCGTCCCCCCGTCCTCGGCCTGGACCGCCATCTCGGCTGCCCTGTCAGGTGGCTGTTTGTCAGGGTCCAAAAGGGTGACATGGACAGGGCTCTCGCTTAGCCGCCTGGATATCATCTCATTGACAGAGCTCACATCCTTCAGCTAGCGAAAGTCGTTATTTAAATGTTTCAATGAGCAAAAGCATTACACATACCCTTTGAACAATAGGATATGAAAGGGCTTGCCTCTTATGACTGCCCGAATATTATCATAACATAGGTATAAATAATATCATACGCATGATAGTATTGTGATAGCATGACCATCATCAGGCCCATATCCGACCTCAGGAACGACTTCAAGGCCATTTCGGAGGTCTGTCATAAGGGGGGGGAACCGGTCTTCCTGACAAAGAACGGAAAGGGGGACCTTGTGGTGATGAGCCTATCGGCCTATGAGAAAAAAGAGGCACGACTGGACCTCTATCGAAGATTGGCCGTAGCCGAGAAGGAATCGGCTGATGGGGTCAGAGGGACCGACCATCACAAGGTTATGGAAAGACTGAGGGAAAGGGTCCATGGCTGAGAGGAAGTACAAGGTGGTTTACCTTCCCGTTGCGGTCCGGGACCTGGATGACATATTCGATTACATCTGCCAGGATGACCCGGAGGCGGCCACGGGCCTTATGGATAGGTTTGATACGTCCATTGGCAAGCTTGCCACCTTTCCCGGGCTCGGTCCTGTCCCTAATGACCAACGATCGCAACAGTTGGGCTATAGGGTCTTGGTGATCGATGATCACCTTGTGTTCTACGTGATCGTCCGGGATAGGATAGAGGTCAGGAGGATCATGCATGGAAAACAAAGGTATTCCTTCCTGCTGTGAGTTGCCATGAATAGTGTTCCGGAATCATATAAATAATCCAATCAGCATAGCTCAGGTCCCGCTGTGATGTAAGAGACCCAGCTGATACATGACGAATGATGGGCGAGCTGAGCGGGCTTCTATCCCTCTACCATTGACGAGAGCCTTTCCCAGCTCGCATCAGCTCCTCTATGGAACTTTCCGCTAACGACAACGGACCCCATTGCATCAGCGAACCTCATGGCGGACCGTGATGGGTATCCCTTTAGAAGCGCTGCATAGAAAGCGCCCCTGTAAGCATCCCCCGCCCCGGTCACATCGCCTTTTATGGCAGCAGGGAACGGTGGGCTTTCAAGGACGCCGCTCCTCTCATAGAGGAACGAGCCATGCTCTCCCATGGTGACTATGCATTCGGATAGCATGTCCAAAGCTGCAGGGAACAACGGGACATTTGTCCCGTTCGCTGTCCCCTCAGTAGCTTTCCAACCCATGACTTTCCCCAGCTCCTTCCACTCTCCCAGGTTCCCGAAGAGCCTTCTGCAACGGGGAAGGACCTTTGAAAGCGACCCTTTGTCCCATCTGAAGAAGAGCTCCTGCCCCGGGTCGAGAGAGACCTCCGAGCCCCGCTTAGAAAGCGCTTCGGCCGTCCTTGAGACAAAGTCGGGGTGGGATGTGGCTATATGGACGTACCTCGGAACCGTTCCCTTTCCGAAGGGAACGGCAAGGTCCTTCTGCCTTGACATGGCACCCTCGCAGAAGGCATAGGACTGCTTACCTTCCGGGGTCGATAGGATGATGCAGTACGGTGATGGCAGTTCGGGGTCTTCCACGATCAGTGAAAGGTCCACCCCTGCCCCCTCAAGCCGCTCCCTGAAGGAAGGGTCAAGGTCCTTCCCCACCACCGTGGAAAGGAACGTTCTTGCACCAAGCATGGACGATGCTATTGCAATATTCCCGCCGCACCCACCTAAGGATTCCCGGTAATTGAGCACGGGGGCCGACTGGCCCTCGGCGGGGATGTAGGGTATCGTGTATATCCTGTCCACGTTCAGGTTCCCGCAGACCAGGAGGCCCTCCATCACTGACATCCTCACCCCATCTCCTTTGGCGTAGAAAAAGGTTACATGGCGCATGTCCAACCGGCAAAGCTTATTAAACTCCCTCCGTTACACTTCCCCTCGGCGGTCCTATCATGTCCAGGGAACCTTCTGACCGGTCGCTCTTCAGGGAGCGCTCCTCCCCTATGGTGAGGAGGTCCCGTGATGTTGCCCCCTCCAAGCCTTTCCGGGGCAACTCACCCAGGCGGCATTCGGGACCCTACCGCGACCCCCGCACCCGCCGTGAACGGGAACCTGACTATGGGGAGGAAGGGAAAACGCTCTCCTTCCCGAGGATGGAGGCGGGTTCGTTCCTGTTCGACTTCATAGGTGCCCTCATCATCCTCCTGCTCCTCATAGGCTCCCTCTACACGTACACCGGGAACTGGCCCCCTCTGGTCGTCGTCCAGTCCGGCTCCATGCAGCATTCGGACACAGAATCGTCGGTGGGCGCCATAGACACGGGCGACCTTGTCTTCGTCAAGACGGTCGACGGCAGCTCGAGGATAGTGACCTATATAGAAGGAAAGAAGAGCGATCAGCGCTCCTACGGGTCCTTTGGCGACGTAATAATCTTCAGACCCAACGGCAACCATTCCAAAACCGCCATAATCCACAGGGCTGTCATCTTCCTTGTCTGGAACGGGACGACGTACAACGGCACGACACAGCGCGGGGGCAGCTTCGACATACCTTCCCTGGGCCTCATCAACAAGAGGGGCTCCATAGTCTTTGACAGCTACGAATGGCCCAAAGAGCTCAGGTCAAGGACATTGGTCATCAATCTCTCCAACATCATAGACAAGTTCAGGGAGTACGGCAGGGAGCCCCACGGAGGCTACCTGACCAAAGGTGACGACAACAACATAGTCGATCAGACCACGGACTTCGGCGGGGACACAAGATGGCTCGAGCCGGTCAAGGAGGACTGGGTCATAGGCCGGTCCGTGGGCGAGATACCCTGGTTCGGCCTCATCAAGCTGGTCCTTGAGGGCAACAAGGAATGGCCATCGAACTCGATGAGGAACCTGGTGATAGCGTTCATAGTCATCATTTCCCTCCCCTTCGTCGCCGAGTTCGCGTACAAAGGGATATCCTCCCTTTTCAGAAAGGACGAGGAGGAAGGACCGGCGGAGCCCAGGACAAGGCTCGGAGCCCGGAACGTACGTGGTCAAAAGATCCAGCAAGGCGCAAGAACGGCACCTCCGCCCCCGTTCGGGACCCGCTCGAGAAGGGAGAGGTGAGCGGTCTCTTTGGATCTAGCGATGCAAAAGATGACCCATTGCCCGACATAATGAGCAATATCCATTCTCTCAAGCGTTGTAGAAGATCTGTGCATCGCTCACGCGATATTCGCCTTCCCCTGCAAGGAGATAGGTGATGACCAGGGACTGTCCTGGCTGGACCTTGTCTATCTTCCATTCCAGCACGGTTATCCCCTCGGGGGTCTGCTCCCTGGAAGGCGTCAATGTGAAATCCTTGCCCACGAAGTTCTGAGGTACTATGTCCCTGAGCGTCAGGTCAAGTACGGGATTGTTTCCCCTGTTGCGGTAGAGGAGCTCTATCCTGTACTCGCCGACCTTGAGGCTCTGCTCTATGGACTTGCCAACAGAGAACCTTCTGAGGATCTGCATCGTATCAACAACGGGAGCCCCTGCGACGTCCGTAGCGGATATCACGGGGCCGGGAAGCAGGGTCCTTGCATCCACGGCGGATGGCGCGATGATCTTCTCCCCTGGCTCGGGTCTGTGTATGACGGACCTGTACTTGACGACCATCTTGTCCCCGGGTTTCAGCACGCCGCCGTGCTTCGACAGGTCGTCTATCCTGATGTAGAACTGCTCCTCGACCGAACCGTCGGCCATCCCCGGGTCGAGATGTGTCCCGACGTTGTCACGGAGAGGCATACCGTTCCTTTCGATGGTGAGTGCGCCCTGCACGGGGGGCAGCATGTACTTGGGCAGGGTATCCCTCACGAACACCTGCTCCATGTCGGCAGCTCCCGTGTTCTCTATGATCAGCTGGACGTTGACCTCCGTGTCCCTCCTTGCTTCGACCCTGCTCTTGTCTATGGTCTTCTTATATGCCATCCCTGCGGGGTAGAAGTGGCCACCCTCCCGTCTAAGCTGGTAGTTCACCGTCTTCTGGAGGCCGGGAACTATGTTCAGGATGAGGTTCTTGACGAACTGAGGTTTCTCCGAACGGCTCAGCAGCCAGGAGTCCGACTCCCATCTTCCCTGGGGTGGGACATAGATGCCCGTCTTCTCAAGGTTCAGGTAGACCTGGCCCGTGGAGGGGTCCTGGACCTCGACCCTCATGACTTCGACCTCGAACAGAGAGGTGTTCTCGACGACGAATCTGCATATCCACTCTCCCGGCTCATCGGTCTCGTCAGCCTCTATGAAGTACATGTTCCTGCACATGGCATCGAAGGAGTTCACGACTATCTCCGTGATTATGTCCTCTCCCTTGGCCTTGAGCGTGATGTCACCCGCGGGTATCTTCTCCACCGGGAACTGCTCCATGTCACCCTCTACCCTCAGAAGCCTCATCTCGCCGGGTTCTATGCGCTTGACCCTCCAGACGAGCTTACCATCCTCTATAGCCGCATCCTCCTTTGCCTCACCGCTGAAAGCGATGTTCTTGAGCTGAGGGGGAAGGGGCTTTGTTATTATCACATCCGAGTAAGGTATTATCGCCAGGTCCTTTATGCCCATCTGGTAGATGATGCGGCTCGGCCTATCCTTCAGGACGATCCTTGATTCGCTGAGGTCGGCATGCGTGGTCACGACCTCCTCGAGGGCTATGGACGGCTCATCCAGCAATATCTGGTAGCTCTTGCTCACCTTCTTCCCGGGCTCTATCTCCTTGGCCCTGAGGTTCGTGAAATCGAGCTTGGCCGCACCGGACCCTTCCTGAACGGCAACGTCCACATCCCAGATCCTGTCCTTGTCGGACCTGTTGAGGACCGACAGGACACCCCTTGTCTCGTGTCCCCGTACCTCGCCGTCAAGGCTCATCTGGACGTTCTCTTCCTCTTCCAGCTGGACCATTGCCCCGGATTCGGCCGAGAACCGGATATTGGCCTTCTTGACCTCTTCCTTGTGGACCTTCTCCTTGGTGATCCAGTCCTCGAACCTGTCGTACATGAGGGCCCCGGTCCTGGGGTCCATCTTGGCCCCCAGCCTTCCGAAGCCAGAATCCGCCTCAAGGGTCGTCGTGCCCTTTAAGAGCTCGTACCTGTAAGGTATCCTGCCTATCAGCTTGCGTTCGACATCTACAACATACTCTTCATCCATGACTAGACCCCCTATGCTTCCTTGAACATATGATATGGGAACTCGGGTGCGAAATGGAAACATGAACGCATTATTAATTGTTTTCTTAAGAAACATGCCCCTTGGGAGAGGATAAGTGTCCATTGGTAGGTTTTTATATCACAGCCCGGATGGCCCCCCGTTGCTCAAGAAAAGCATCTCATCGCTTGCGATAAGGAGGCTCGTTTCCGAGCTCGGAGCCCTCAGAGGCGCCCATTTCCAGAAGGCATACCAGCTGGACCACGGGACATTGGTCCTCCGGTTCGCCCAGAGGAGGGAGGTCCTGGAAAAGCTCTCCCCGTCCTCCCCCCTTGCCGCTTCCGTCCTCTCGGCCCCCCAAGGTCCGGACCCTTTCACCGATGACCAGCTGGCGGAAGGGGATGGACAGGGGAGCGCATACTGCAAGGTGTTCCTCTACTTCAGGATGGGCAATTTCCTCTATGCCGCACCCAGGCTCGACATGGAGATGCCAAAGGACCCGTCCCCCTTCGCCATGAAGCTCAGGAGCGCTCTGGGCAACAGGAGGCTCGAAGAGGTCCGCCAGGTCGCCATGGACCGCCTGCTGGTCCTGGAGTTCGAGCCGGACCGTTCCGACGGGGCCTCCCTCAGGCTCTACCTCGAGCTGTTCGGTGACGGTAACGCGGTCCTCGTCCGGGGGGATACGATAGAAGCTCCGTTCACGTCAAGGACCTGGGCCACCAGAACGATCAAGAGGGGGGAGCCGTTCCAACCACCCCCGTCCGGACCCGACCCCACCGGTCTGTCGACCGCGGACATAGGTGCGATGCTCAGATCGACCGAAGAGGACCTTGTCCATTTCCTGATAAGGAGGTGCGGTCTCCCACCGGTCCATGCCGAGGAGGTCTGTTCCAGGCTCGGCAGGGAAAGGAAGGCCCTGCCCTCGAGCCTCGGGCCCGAAGCGGGAGACCTCATAGCCCGCGCCATCAGGGACCTCCTTGAGGAGCTGACGAAGGGGAACGGTGCCTTCATACATTTCACCGACGGCGCACCGGAGCTAGTGGAACCGGTGATGCTCCGCTCCTTCCTGGGAAAGGATGGGGACCGGACCTCTGAAGGGCCTGTCGATGTCCCCTTGTCAAAAGGGCGCTCGGTGGTCCATGAGGGCTCTATGAGCTCGGCCATAGAGCATCATATAGCCGGAGCGGACTTGGACGGACCCCCGGTGGACCGTTCCAGGGATAAGGAGATGGGGAGGCTCAGGAAGCAGCTTGAGGAGCAAATATCCCTGAAGGCCTCATCGCTCCTTGCCTCGGACAGGTACAAACAGCTTGGCGATGCCGTCTACCTTAATTTTTCGGAACTCTCGACCATAATAGGAACGTTCGACCCGGAAAGGTTCCTATCAGACCCAGCATCCTATCCCGGGGTGGTCGGCCATATACCGGCTTCCGATGGGAGCAGAGGGAAGGCAAAGGTCAGGTTGATTGTGGAAGGCAGCGGGATGGAGTTCGAGCTGGACCTTTCAACGGACGTCATAGGGAACGCCAACGCAATATACGAGCTGTCCAAGAAGGAGAAGAGAAAGGCCGAGGGACTGGACCTTGGGATATCCGCGACACAGGATAAGCTGAGCGGACTTGAAGAGGCAGCGAAGGAAGAGAGGGACGGCGACCTTCCTACGGGGAGCGGCGTAAGACAGAAGGGGAGTAAGCTTCGGACATTCTGGTTCGAATCCTTCCGCTGGTGCTTCACTTCGGATAACATACTCCTTCTGGCCGGGAGGGACGCAAGGTCCAACGAGAAGCTCGTCAAGAAGTACATGAGGGACGAGGACCTCTACGCCCATGCCGATATCTCCGGGGCATCGAGCGTCGTTCTCAGGGCGGAGAAGGACAAGGAGGTCCCTGAGGCATCCAAGGAGGAGGGCTGCCATCTTTCCGTCCTCCACTCCAAGGCATGGCATTCGAAGGTGGGCTCTGCGAGCTCATACTGGGTGATGTCGCATCAGGTCAGCAGAACCCCCCAATCGGGCGAGTTCGTGGCCAAGGGGTCGTTCATAATCAGAGGCAGGAAGAACCTGGTCGTCAAGCTGCCGCTGGTCGGCGCAATAGGGACGGTCTATATCGAGGGCGTTCCCAAGGCCATGTTCGGACCTGAGAGAGCCGTCGTATCAAGGTGCTCCGGGAGCTATTACAGGCTCACTCCCGGCAGGACGGAGAAGAACGATGCCGCCAAGGTGATATCCGGTTCGCTGGGGTGCGAGCTCGACCAGGTACTATCGGTCCTCCCGGCGGGCGACATGGACATCGTCAGGGTCGAAAGAGCGCAGGGAGCATGAACCGGTCATAGGCCCCATATTTTCCTTTTTTCCCCAAAAATTATTTCTTGCCGGAGCCCACATCAACTTCCATGGAACCCCATATGAGTTCCAAACCATTGGAAGCGGCGACCCTTGTGGTGGGCAGCGAGATCCTCTCTGGAAGGACACGGGACACCAACACGCAGCTGCTCATAGAGACCCTGCTGGAGCGGGGGGTCAGGCTGGGGCGGTGGGTGGCGGTCCCCGATGAGGCCAATTCCATAAAGGCAGAGCTGGCACGCCTAATCATTGAGGGGTTCGACCCTATCTTCGTCAGCGGCGGGATGGGACCTACCCATGATGATATCACGGTTGCAGCCGTAGCCCAAGCCCTTTCCCTACCGCTGGTCCATGACAATGGTTCCGCCTGCAGGATGGAGGAGAGGTGGCTGAGGAGGAACCCCGGAAAGGAGATACCAGCCCCTTCACTTGAGGGGATAAGGAAGATGTCGACCATCCCCGAAGGGTTCATGACCATTCCCAACGAAGCTGGGATGGCCGAAGGCCTTTACGGAAGGGTCGGAAGCAATGGTCAATTGGTGATGGTCCTCCCCGGGGTCCCCGGAGAGTACAGGGCCATCCTTCTCTCGAAGGAGATGGGGGCCCTGCTCCCGAGGGGCGAGAGCATCCATGTGGAAGAGATGGAGTTCAAAGGGAGGGAATCCCAGCTGGCGGTGCTTCTCAAGGAGATGCAGGGAGCGAACCCTGATGTCGAGATAGGCTCCTATCCTCAGGGGCCTATGAAGGTCATCATAAGGCTATCTGGCGGGAAGGGGAGGGTCGTTCAGGTGGAGGGAGAGCTGAAGGTCAAGATGGAAGGCATCAGGGTGCCCATCTGAACCTTGCAGTGAAATGCCTGAGCACCGGCGCCTCATTGGTCAGCTCGAAGCCCTTGATACCCTTCCTCTTGTCCCATACCTTCTTGACTGCTTCCACCACATAATCAAGGTGCCTGTAGGTGTAGACCCTTCTGGGGATGGTCAATCTCACCAGCTCCAGGGTGGCAGGCCTGTTCCTGCCTGTAT
>JBFYMY010000075.1:0-3451 GCA_041304645.1 Thermoplasmatales archaeon | reverse complement strand
AGGTCAAACATTAAGAGGAGATCTTTGCACGGAACAGAAAGCCTGTCCTTGGAGACCATGGAGATACTATCCTGTCCTTTCGGGCAAAGAACGGCATAGGTTCCTAATAATATTTCTCATGGGTCCATCCTTCATAGGCCAGCATCATAGTGGTCAAAGAACGGTCCAGATAGCGTTCATGATACCTATCTCGTCCCTTGCAGGTAATGGAAAGGACCGTTATAACGAAGGTCTATGGCCTTCTGAAGAGCACAATCCTGTTCGTATTCGTCCCTCTCTTCATATTGTCCACGCCCCAGATGTTCGAGGTCTTTGTGAACTCCTGCTGGTTCACTACTACAGCCAAAGGTTCGAAGCCCGCATCGGAGCCTATGGGCACTATGTGCTCGTCAAGCCTCAGGCTCCCCTTCCTGACCTCTCCCACTTCGAAAGCGACATGACCTCCGGGAGCAACGACCCTGAAGAACTCTATGAAGCATTCCCTCATGAAACCGGTCCAATCGTCAAGGTCACGGAGAATGGTAAGACGGGAGGAGACCTCTTTCATATCTATGGAATTGAACCAGCATCTGAGCCAGTTGTCGGTCCCGTACTGGACGATATCAAGGAAGGGCGGAGAGGTCACTATGAGCTTGACCGAACCGTCGGGTATGGAAGAGGTCCTCCTTGCATCCAGGTCAAGGAAGAGCCCTTTCTCACCAGCCCTTCTTAGTCCCCGGCACTCCATAGGACCCAGGTCCTTGGTCAGGTCCCGGGTCTTTTTCATGATCAATTTCCTTACGTCCCTGTACTCTGGGACCTGTCCCCTCTTGACATTTATCTTCCTCTGGCTCTGCTGTGTCACGGCCTGATTTGGGGGCAGGGTATAGACAGAGAAGAACCCCTTGGAATGCCCCGTAAGTCTGTTGGTAGCCACCATCCTTATCCAACGGTCAAGCTCGTCCTCGTTACCTTCGCGCTTCCGCTGAGCGAGATGGTCCCTGAGTCTCGCGATTTCCGACAAGGTCCTCTCATGGTAGAACATGCTGAGGTCAAGGTCCGCCCTGGCATCATCTTCGAACGGTATGGATGCAAACCTATCTTCCAGCTCGGAAAGCTTGGGGACGAAGAACCGAGGGTAGGACATGAGCCTGCTAAGCGGATTGATATCATTTGCTGCAACGTTCCGGCCCCTTAGACCTGCCTCAATGACAGTTGTCCCCCGGCCCGAGAACGGGTCATAGACGACATCACCCTTTTCGGTGAGCAGGTCGATGAAGAAAGCTGGCAATTGCGGTTTGAAACAGGCCCTGTAGGAGACCTCATGGATGGATGATGCTTGTCTTTGCCTTGATGTCCAGAACTCGTTCGTGAACCTTGGGACCCTCATCCCTTCGATCTCAAGTTGGTCAACTATCGTCCTTGAACGGTCAGGTCCATCAGGTCCTTCCTGAAGGAACATATCATCCAATGCGGCGGTCCTTCCCAATGAGAACCCTTTCAAGAGACCATAGACCCTGTCTGAAAGAGCCATGCAGATGCTGGATGTGCTCGGTTTATATATAAATATCAACAAAATAGAAATAACGACGGAGATTGCACATAGAACAAGGTAATGGAGGGATCCTCTGGCCGGAAAGTTCAGACGCTTCGTAGGTTCGCTATCGGTCATCCTGGGTGTATTTGCGCTCGTTCTGGGGGGTACGATAGGGATAGTGAACATGGTCACCACCGATGATGACGGTTACGTCATGAGCGATGTCCATGAGGTGAGGTCCGGTACCTGTTCATATTTCCTAGTATTTCTCCCCGATCGCTCCGGGGGAATAGACCTCGAGCATAAATGGGTCGTGGAACCGATCGGAGGCAAGGACCTTCTGATAGGGTGGATGTGGTTCTCCGATATAGACAAGATAACGACGAACAGGAGCTATGAGACACCCCCGAGCTGGCAAAGGGATTATAGGGTCATATCGCAGAGCATAGACATATCCGATGGCATCGCATACAACGTTGGTCTCTCGGGCATTACCCCGAACGGGAGCGAACCATTCTGGCTCTGGACCGAAGGAACGGAGAACGGAGGGAAGCTCGTTATCGATATGGACCTGAAATGGGAACCGAAGGATGCCAGGAAGACCATGGTATTCATGAACAAGGACGGTTCGGAGGGAGTGAGCGTCGATATCAGTTACGGGACCCGTTTTCCGCTTCTTACGAAGGTCCCGATACCGCTGATGGCGGGCGGTATCGTACTCATATTGCTTGGTGTCGCTTTCAATATATGGGGACGTAAGAAATGAACAACGGTCTATGGAAATCATCGCCGTAAGGTCGTTCCGCATGAGATAATGCTCGGTAGAGCGGTCCCTTAAATCCTAATAGTGAATCGTCCTTGTTCCGCAGATCAAACATATCCCTGGAAGTGGTCCCAACAAGGAGGCGTTCGTAGGTGGTCAAGGGCGATGATAGTTCGGAAGGACCCCGCGGGCTCAGGAACACATTCCGTTCCCTAAGATATCGTAACTACCGCCTCTTCTTCGCAGGACAGGGAGCTTCCCTCATAGGCACCTGGGTACAGCGTCTCGCCCTCCCCTGGCTCGTCTGGAGGCTTACGGGCTCCCCGTTCCTCCTGGGCCTGGTAGCTTTCGCTGGATGGATACCCGCTATCATCCTCTCCCCCATCGCAGGGGCTTTGATAGACCGCTGGGACAGGTACATGGTCCTGGTCGTGACCCAGGTCCTCTCAATGGTCCAAGCGATATTACTAACGGTCCTCTACTTCCTGGGGGAGACCCCTATCTGGGTCATTATCGGCCTGAGCCTGTTCCTCGGCTGCATCAATGCGTTCGATGTGCCTGCAAGACAGGCCTTCGTCGTGGACATGGTGGATGACAAGAAGGACCTGGGGAACGCCATAGCATTGAACTCGTCCCTCTTCAACGGGGCGAGGCTCGTAGGCCCCTCCATCGCAGGCGTTCTCATAGCAGTGACCAACGAAGGGGTATGCTTCCTCATAAATGCACTGAGCTTCGTCTTCGTCCTTGCATCCCTGTTCGCGATGCGAATAGAAAGGAGGGAGAGAAGCGCTTCCAAAGAAAGCTTCATGAAGTTCATAACGGAGGGTTTCTCCTACTCCTTCGGCATGGCTCCGGTGAGAGGTATCATACTGCTGCTAGCAGTTCTTAGCATAGTAGGGATGCCGTACATCGTCCTCCTCCCCGTCATCACCTCCGACATCCTTCATGCGGGGTCAAGGACCTACGGGTTCCTGATGGGTGCAGTGGGCCTGGGAGCACTGACAGGCGCTCTCTATCTGGCTTCAAGGAAAGGGACCAAGGGATTGTGGAGGACCATAGCCATATCAGCATCCGCCTTCGGGACCGGAGTGGTCCTGCTTTCTTTGACCGGGAACGTCATCCTTTCGCTCCTGGTCCTCTTCGTGGTCGGCCTCTCGATGATCATCACAACA
>JBFYMY010000074.1:0-2589 GCA_041304645.1 Thermoplasmatales archaeon | reverse complement strand
TGGCAGCCCTCCATCGGATAGGGCCATATAACCATGGGCTGCGGTCGGTCCCGAATAGGAGTAACCTGCATGGGGCGAGATGATGCTTATTACCCTCCTACCGGGTTCGGGAGCCTCTCTACCGGGCCCTTTCTTGAAGCAAACGGCAAGCTCCTTCCTCAATGCGCGCTCCGATGCCGGATAGAACATCCCTGATACGGCCGGTTCCCTCATAGGGGTATATCCCATCAGGGGACTATCAAGGTTTTCAAAGGGTAGCTTCGTAGTCCTTTATCTCGTCCTTGAAGTCAGCATTGGACTGGATCTCGCCCCTGGCCTTGAGAACCTCACGGGTAAGCAGCCAGTATATCACTGCGAGCGACCTTCTCCCCTTGTTGTTGGCCGGGATTATCAGGTCAACGTACTTCGTTTCGTTGTTCGCATCGCACAGACCGATGACCGGTATCCTGGATTTGACCGCTTCCCTCAGCGCTTGCTGGTCGGCCGCAGGGTCAGTGACCATTATCAACTTGGGCTCGACATATACGTTGAGCATGGGGTTCGTGAGCGTGCCAGGAACGAACCTCCCGGGAAAGGCGCTGCAGCCAATCCTGTTGGAGAACACCCTGACGGGCTTCTGGCCGTACTGTCTTGCCGAAACGACGAGTATCTCTTCGGGTTTGAAGCCCGCAAGCATCTTCGCTGCGAGCCTGAGCCTCGAATCGGTCTTCTTGATGTCAAGGACGTACAATCCATCGGTCCTTACCTTGAATATGCATTCCTTCATGTCAGCGCTCTTTTGCTGGGTCCCTATGTGGACACCGGATGTGAGGTATACATCCTCCTCTAGCAGAAGGTCCTGGGCGTTCTGGTTCTCCGACATAGGTTCAGGTCTCCTTCCCGTACTTGACCGTTAGCGGTATTACGCCCTTGTCCATCTCCTTTTGGGCTATCCTCAGGGGGTCGACCTCATTGGCCTTGACCAGTGGGGGTGCCCCTAAGCTCAGCTGCAGCGCCCTAGAACCGAGGATCCTTGCCCTTTCGAACCTTGTTAACATGTAATTCACCTGGGGACCGTTATCTGGAGCGGGTCGGGCCCGAAAGGGGAAAAGGGGTTCCTCATATAAAACTTGTGGATGGTCCATTCCCCATAGTATGTTTTAAATATGGTCTGCTTTCTGAGAGGTCATGGACGAAGCAGGTGTTGTCTATACCTATTGTGACAGCTGTGCGGAGGAGACCCCGCACAGGGTCCTCAGAGGGCGGATGAGCCCACCCCCCAACTCAGGGTTCGAAGGCAGTGTGCAGTGCATTACCTGCCGGTCCATCCACAGCACCCATATACCCATTGAAAGGCCCCTTAGCGTCCAGGCCATAATCTCGGACGGCAAGGCCTCGACAAGGACCCGAATGGAGGTACCGCACGATGAGGTCCTGACGGTGGATGAGGAGCTGTTCCATGACGGGCACAACCTTATCATAACATCCCTCGAATCGAAAGGAAGAAGGGTGGTGTCCTCCGCCTCGAAGGACATAGACTGCATCTGGTTCAAGGTCTTCGATCATGTGAAGGTCAAGGTGGCCATAGTCAAGGGAGCGGTCACGAGGTCCTACACCCTGGACGCAAGCCCCGATGAGGAGTTCTGCGTGGGTGACATCCTGGAGGTGGGTGGCTCAACGGTCATGATAGATAAGATCAAGATAGAGAGGGGGACCATCTATTCCAGCGACCGCCCCATCGAGGCCCGTGATATCAAGAGGGTCTTCACAAAGCTTGTCAGGGACCGGTCCTAGGTGAAATGTTGGTCAAGGCCCCGACGCGGGCGGGAGTGCAGGTGGGGGAGGTACGTAGGCTAAGTTCTGGACCATGACCCCGGACACTTGCGGGGATGAAGGCAGCATCATCTGCTGGGGGGACATGAAATAGGGTGGTACGGGTGGTATCGGGGTCGGTTTCCTGGCCTCCCTTACTAGAAGCGTTCCAGCCACTATGAAGAACATTATTGAGACGACCATAGCGACCAGGGCAACCAGGGGGAAGGGTTCTTCCTTGATGTTGGAGCCGGGGTAGTCGTCCTTGTCCATCGGGTCTGTAACGGCATAATATTCCTGGATATTGGTCCATCTGTCCCTGTCCGGGTCCAGGTCCCCATCGTCCTTGTAGGGGTCCAGTCCATTGTCCGATTCGTACTTGTCGTTCATACCGTCCATGTCAGTGTCCCTGTTCTCGGGGTTCTCGGATTCGAAGGGTATGATAACTAGGTAGAAGGTCTTCTCGACCTCGTGGACACCGTCGGACACGATGACCGTTATCGTATGGGACCCATCGTTCATCTTGGAAGAGAATGATAGCTGGTTCCCAAAGATACCGTCAAGGCTCGATACCCAGCTCACCGAGATGTCCGAATCGCCGTCAGGGTCGGTAACGGTGACCCTGAAGGGTACGGTAACGTTGTTGAGATAGGTCCTGCCGGGCAGAGGCGAAACGATCTCAAGGTCCGGTGTCATATCGACCCGTATCCTGAACTGGCCCATGGTAAGCCTGCCTACATTGTCGATCGCCTCGACAATGACGATGTTCCCGTCACCCTCGGCCCAGTTCTTCCCAGT
>JBFYMY010000073.1:0-5050 GCA_041304645.1 Thermoplasmatales archaeon | reverse complement strand
AGCCTTCGTAAAGGTCCAGCAGGCCCGGGATGAGGAACGCGTGGTCGTCCAGGAAACCATCGACGGATGCTTTTCCTCCCACCCTGCTATGGAGGGGGCCCCCGCCATCGGAACTCATCCGTGCAAGTAGGGCATCCATGGTCCTCTTTGCCTGCCCTATCAGGTCCTCCCTGCCGAGGACCGACCCGGCCCTTGAGAGCGCCGAAACGGCAAGGGCGTTCCAATCCAGGAGCACCTTGTCGTCCCTGAAGGGCCTGATCCGATGCTTCATCACGGTCTTGAGCCTTTCAAGGTCGGACCTGAACCCCAGGACATCCCCGGTCCCCCCGAAATGCAGCACGTTCCTTCCTGTCCTCCTCTGCGTGGACTCCTCCCTGAAGTTGACATCCGGGGACATGGAGAAGGCCTTGATGAACTCAGAGGCCCTTGCTTTGCCCAGGACCTTCTCCACCTCAGAGGTCGTCCAGAGATAGAACAGACCCTCCTCACCTTCAGAATCTGCATCCTCCGATGACATGAACAGGTCATCATCGCCCCGGAGGTCCTCCATCATGTAGAGGACGGCCCTCTCTATGGTATCCTTGAACAGGCCATCACCCGTGGCCTGGTAGGCTTCGGCATAGGCAAGGACCATCATTGCCTGGTCGTAGAGCATCTTCTCGAAATGCGGCAGCACCCAGCCCTCATCGGTCGAATACCGATGGAAACCCCCGCCCACATGGTCGAAAAGACCCCCCAGCCTCATGGCCTTCAAGGTGCTTGCGGCCATTTCCAGGGCCCTCTTCTCACCGGTGGCCCACCAGTAGCGGGTAAGGAAGATGAGCTGGTGCGGGGAGGGGAACTTGGGCCTGTCACCGAAACCCCCGTTAACGGGATCGTATGAAGAGGCAAGCGAGGAGAAGGCGTCCTTGATGTTCGCTTCTTTGACATCCCCAGATGTGGACCTTTGTGCCCTGAGGACCACCTCTCTGATGCTCCCGGCGGAGGATAGGAGCTCGCTTTTGCTCCCTTTCCACATCCTCTCCACCGCACTGCAGAGCTCGAGCATGCCCAAGGTGCCGAACCTAGCGGTCCTGGGCAGATAGGTCGCGAAGAAGAAGGGCTCCTTGTCCGGGGTCATGAGGACGGTCAGAGGCCATCCTCCCTTACCTGTCGCAATTTGGGCTGCCTTCATATAGACCGCATCCAGGTCAGGCCTCTCCTCCCTGTCGACCTTCATGGATACGAAGGTCCTGTTCATGGCCTTCGCCACTTCTTCGTCCTCGAACGACTCATGGGCCATCACATGGCACCAGTGACATGTGGAATAACCTATGGAGAGGAATATGGGCCTATCAAGCTCCCTAGCCCTTCCGAAGGCCTCCTCGCCCCAGGGATACCAATCAACGGGATTCCCGACATGCTGAAGGAGGTAGGGATCACTGGTACCCTCGAGATGGTTCTTGTACCGTTCCTTGTGCCCCATATCCCATGTCCAGTCCGACACCACTATATGACCGGTTCCCCGAAAGGTGGAGGGAATGATGTCAGAACTTCTTCCTCTTCATCTTGCCCCAGGCCTTCTTCTTCTTGACCAGGTCGATGAGGCCCCTGAGCCTCCAGAAGGTCACGAGCTGTCTGAAGCCAAGGTTCTCGACAACAGCCAGGAGCATCATCCTCGTTATGTCGCTTGGCTCTATGTACTTCTTGACGGTGATCTCCTCCAGTATAAGGGCGAACATGGATAGGACCACACCGAGTATCACCGCCAGGAAGAGGAAGACCATGAAGAAGATGGTGTTCATCCAGCCCATGATGAGGGAGATAAGGGCAAGGAGGTAGCCCATCACCTCGAAGATGGGGCCTATGCCCTCGAAGAAGAAGAAGAAGGGCATGGATAGCATACCGACCGCCCCGTAGCGCGGGTTAAGCAGCATCTCCTTGTTCATCAGCAGGCTCTGGATGAGCCCCCTCTGCCACCTGTTCCTCTGATTGTAGAGGGTCTTCAGGTCCTCCGGGGCCTGGGTCCAGCAAACGGGATCGGGCACGAATATGATCCTGTAAGGGCGCTTCTTCTTCCTCATGTACCTGTGGAGCCTAACGATCAGTTCCATGTCCTCCCCCACTGTCTTCGTGCTGTAACCACCTACCTCAAGGACCGCCTTCTTCTCGAACAGCCCGAAGGCCCCGGACACTATCAACAGGGCATTGATGATGTTGAAACCCGACCTCCCGCAGAGGAACGCCCGCATGTATTCCACGACCTGGAGGGCAGGAAGGAGCTTCCTCGGCATCCTGACGAGCTTGACCTCTCCGTTCCGAATGACGCAATCGTTCGCTATCCTTATCATACCGCCAAGGGCAACTATGTCCTTATTCTCGGTCAGGTGGTCCTCAACGAGCCTGAGAAGGGCTTTCCTCTCAAGTATGGAGTCGGCATCTATGGCGCAAAAGAGGTCACCTCTCGAGAAATTTATCCCCGCATTCAGGGCGTCCGCTTTGCCCCCGTTGTCCTTATCGACGACCAGGAGCCTCGGGTGCTTGCTTGATGTATAGACACCCCTTATGTCCTTGGTCGCCAATCTCCCATCGGGCTTCCTTGATGTCCTCTTCAGTCTGAATGCCTTCTCGAGCGCAAGGAAGGTGCCGTCCTTCGAACCGTCATTTATGACCAGGACCTCAAGGTCCGGATAGTCGGTCTTGAGAAGGGACCTTGTGCTCTCGACAATGGTAAGCTCCTCGTTGTAGGCCGGGGCCAGTATGGATATCGGCGGGAGCATAGGGTTCTGCGAAAGGTTCCTGTAACGGCTCATCCTCCTTCTCCTGAACCTCATGAGCTGTATTGTCGCCAGGATGGAGAGGAAGATATAATAGGAGTTCAAGGCGGCGAAATAGAACAGGATGATGATGTTGAAGACGAATATCACATATTCAAGGTAGAACCAGAACCCGCCCATCAGCTCACCGTGGAATCATCATGCTAGCGCCCTTTCAGATGATCTGCCCCATCCTCGTCCTTCCACTCATCCACGGGTGCGACCTTCCTCGTCCTAGGCCTGTAGGTCAGTGGAGCATTCCAATCCTCGTATTTCACCTTCGCTTGACCGATGACAGGGCCCTTTCTATTGGATATGGAGTATCCGACCGCGGTCCTTACCCTTGTGTCCGGGTCATTTTCCATATTCGAGAGGACCTTCAGGGAGGAGGGTGAATCGAGCTTTCCCAGAGAGCGGGCCGCTTCCATACGGACAGCAGGGTCCCTATCAGAGGCAAGGACCTTGAGCAGGGGTAGGCTGAAATGAAGGCCCTTCCTTCCAAGGAGCATCGCCGAGACCCTCCTGGCCTCATTGTCCCTTGAGCGGGAGAGATTCCTCAGCTGGTTTATGTCCAGGCTGATCTTGGTCAGTTCCACTAGAAGCTCCTTCTGATAGGCCCTGCCAGTTACCCTGAGCAGTCCCTCGAGCCTCTCCGTAAGGTAATGGCTCTTTATGGACGAGAGGTATGAGACGCAGGATATGACCTCGTCCGTGCTGCCGGTATCCAGGTAATCCAGGGCTAGGTCCTCGGCGTCATTCAGCTGCAGCCGTGACAGCCTACCCAAGGCCACGGACCTCTCCCATCGGCTGCCTTCCTTGACGGCCAGGATATCCTCCGAGACGAAACCCATATCCCGATACAGCATCCTCAATCTGCGCCTCTGGCCCTCTCTAAGGACAAGCTCTGTGACTATCTCTGGCTCGCTAGGGTCCTGCGGACTTCCGCTGTAACAGCTTACGAGAACGTCCCTGAAAAGAGGTCTCTCGCCGTCGGACAGGTCTGGCACTTTCACCCTTGGGCCGCCCTTGAGGTACGCCAGGATCCTCTGGTTCCAATCCGGCATCAGCTTCTTTATGTCCCTGGCCTTACGGAACTTCCTCAAAGTGATCGTTGAGTAGATGGCCAGCTGGACGAAGAGGAACAATGCGGCTCCGCCTATAAGGTAGGTAATGACCCTGTAAAGGACCTCCTCGAAGCCGTTGCCTACTTGCATCGGGTCCTAAGCCTCTAGGTGTACCTATATAAGTTATTCCTTTTTTATCAAAAACGGAGAAAAATAGGGATGGCCACACCAGAGGGACCTTTCAGGTCCATTTCACAAAAGGTCCTTCCTGGACGATATGTCCGCCCAATGCCTTTCCCCGGGCAAGGACCGCCAATGCCCCATGGGCAATAGCTATCATTGAGCTCAACGGACCCCGGAACAGGAGACCCTCGCCAGGGTCTGCTGACATTTCACCTGCAAGGGCTCTTCCCCTTGAAACGTAGATGAAAGCGTTCTCAGGACCCGACAGCTCAAGGTCAAGGGTGCCGCTACCTTCCATGACCTCCAAAGTGAAGGGGACCACTGAACCCAAGGGGGACGGGGTCCCCACGACAGTTCTGACCTTCAGACCACCTTCATACCTCACAGGTATCTCTTCCGGAGCTACCTGGTGATAGGTCCGGGATGTTTCCAATTCCCCTTTCGGTAGCCTTACCCACAGAAGGATGCCCTTGACCTCAAGACCGTTCTGGGGCCTCTCCGAATGCTTGAAACCGTCCGTGCAGAGGAACCTTCTGGCACCCCCGGGACCTATGGTCCCGACGTTGCCGTATCCGTCCTCATATCGTGTCGAGCCCTCGAGCAGGAACTGGAAACCCTCGAATCCAGAATGGGGATGCATGGGAAAGAAAGCATCATGAGGTACGGTATAATCATCAAAGAGCACGAAGGGGTCAAGATGTATGCCCTCGCCCAGGAACCGAAGGGCGGATGCACCCTCACCCTCCTCTATCCTCTTTGTAATATGGAAATGGACCTTTGAGGGCTCATCAAGTCGCATATGAATGATATGACCCATGTCCTTAAAAATAACCTTTCCCTTAAAATTGGAGCGTTGCTGCGGTCCATCATCTTAACGAAAGACCTCTGGACCCGGAGCCCCGGGGGTTGGGCTCCGCTAAGGGTGGGATAGGGGGAAACCTTCATTCACCATACTGCGCGATCTTGCTGATCTCCTCGAGGACCTCGGGGTCAGCTATCTGTCCCAGC
>JBFYMY010000072.1:0-8252 GCA_041304645.1 Thermoplasmatales archaeon | reverse complement strand
CCTGGGTATGCCCTGGAAAGCTATCGTTGGAAGATCGTTGACGGACATTATCCTCACCGTTAGGGCAAGGTTCTCGGAGAAGAGACCGCCGTCCGATGCCCTCATGATTATCTTATCGGGCTCACCCACTACCATCTTGTGGTATAGGTTCGGTTTCGGGGTAACAAGGAGCGTCCAGTTATACGGGTCAGCGTCAGAGCCGTTGACAAGCTCGGCCCGGAACAGATCGTTGCTGTCGAAATTGGGCCAGGAGTCAGCGCTCATAGAGTTCCTCAGGTCTATCTCGAGCATATCGTATGCCAAGCCGTCCTCTATATCCAGGTCGATGAACCAGTCATAGACGTTCTCGAAATAGGTCGGCGTATCCTCCATTATTATGAGCGTCCGGTTCTGAAGGTCTATCTGGGGCTTCCTGTTGTACTGTTTGACCCTGAAAAGGAAGGAGTCGGAGGACTTCACCTTCTCCCTGGGAGAGGCCATATCGTACATATTGAACGGTATCGTGTAATCTCCCTGCTTGACCGTATCGGGGACTATGACCTCGAACTCATAGTATCCGACATACTTGTTCCCTGGGTCTATCCGAGGTTTCTCAATATAGACGAACGGGAGTTTCGCGGATGAGAAGTCCACCTCGAGCTTGGACAGGTCCCATGAACCGTCCATGTCCTCAACGGTGATGTTGAACTTGGCGATGTTGTTCTTGTTCTCGACGGGCTGGGGGCTTATGACCGCCCTTACCTTGTAGGGGATATTGTTCGGAGGGAAGCTCGTGAGCCCGACGGTGATCTTGCCGCCGACGTACACGATGTCGTCGTAGCCATCTGGGTCGTTGTCGAAGTTCCCTATGGATATGCCCTTGATGACCTGATTTGGTATCCCTCCATCCTCTGTCAGAAGCACCTTAAGGGCGGTCATTCGGTAGGGGAGCAATGACCTGCCGGACAGGAACGTGAGACCATAATCATCTATTGTATCGTACCATTGGCCCGGAGGAGGAGGTCCTGTGGTATCGATCTTCGTGAAACCGAAAAGGTCCTGGTTGGTCGCATTGTCTAGCCTTCCGACGGCTAGGTCCCTCAACATGAAATGCTGGTCCTCGGAATATGCTATTTCTGGGTCCTCGAACTGGCCGGCGGTCGATCTCTGCTTGATGATGAACACACCGGTCGCACCGAAGGCCGGGTTCTCGCCCATGTTGAGGTTCGTACCGACGGCTATGTCCCTCAAGGACCCGCCCACGAAGTCACCTATGGCAAGAGCGAAGGGAAGAGAGAGGCTCCCACCGGTCCCACCGCCCTGGACCAGTTTGGAATTTGGGTCCAGGTCAATAGCGGTCGAAAAAGTTCCTCCCAGGTTCCACATGATAGCTGCCTTGACCGTCTGTAGCGCGTTGCCGCCATTGTAAAGGCCACCGTATGAATAAATCATATCAAGGTCGCCATCGCCATCGACGTCGCCCAGTTCCACCAGGGTCGTCCAATCTGCGATCACAGCATATGTCCTGTTATAAAGTTCGGTCTTGACAAGACCACCAGCAGAATATGAAAGGAGCTCTATTACGAAGCTCTCGCCTCCGTTCGATGTTACCCCATCATGGTCCTGCTGATAGGCGAAGACTGTATCGACATCACCATCCGCGTCTATGTCCCCGGACGCAATGTCGTAGATGCAATCCGAATAGTACCACAATGAGGCATATTGGTATGCATCCTTGATCTGGTAGGATGTTTCGACCGAGAATGAACCTGCCGAGTTCTCGATATAATAGACGATTGCATTGCCCCTTGAAGGACCCCTTGGGTCCGTGAACGGGGAAACCTCATCGTAGAGATGATATATCTCCTGGCCCAATGCTATGATATCGTCATCACCGTCATTGTCGTAATCCCCGACATTGATCCTGGTGATATAGTATCCTGAGAGGGATATGGTCCTGGAGAGGGTCATACCGAACGAACTCCCGGACAACCCATTGTTCGTATAGACCTGTATGGAACCGAAGAGGCCAACGGCCAGGTCGTCGTTCCTTGCACCATCGAAATCCCCGGCAGCTACGCATATAGCTTCGGATGCCGGGGTCGAAATGACCTTCAGGTCCGGGGTGTAGCCGTACCTGGAAGGGGTCTCGTCCCCGCTACGAACATCTTCATTCCCTTCGTTCCCTGCCGCGAGTACGGTAAGTCCCGAGGTCACGAGCAGTATCAATGCTAGAATGGATAGGGTCCTGGACATATCCTTCACCCGTTCGAACTATTAACTCCAACACCTGTTAGATAGGACAGTTGGGCAATCGAGTTCAAAGTGCATCATACTATAATACCGTTTCCCACCGTTGTGAGCAAGCCAGGTCGGGGTCGTAGGAGGATCTGTGCAATCTTTAAATACCAAGAACCGATGATTCGACCGAACCATTGAACCGAGGGTACGGGAAAGGTGCACCGATGGTCAAGATGACACCCCTCCAGAGGTACGATTTCAAGAGGACATTGGAGGAGCTGGAGGGCTACAAGGGAAGGGCCACGGAGCTCGTGACCCTCCTTATCCCGCCCTCGAAGCAGGTCTCCGATGTCAGCAATTACCTAAGGAACGAACTATCACAGTCCTCCAACATCAAATCGAAATCTACCAAGAAGAATGTGAGCTCCGCCATAGAGTCCATCCTCTCACGGCTCAGAGGGATCAGGCAACCCCCTGATAATGGCCTGGCCTTCTTCGTGGGCCACATACCCATAGGCGCTGACAGGACAAGGATGGTCATCAAGGTGGTCGAGCCGCCAGCACCTCTCCCGACCTTCCTCTACCGCTGTGACAGCTACTTCTATATCGATTATCTCAAGGAGATGATGATGGACGACGATATCTTCGGCCTCATCGTCATGGACAGGGCCGAGGCGACCATAGGCTTCCTCAAGGGGAAGAGGGTCGAGATGGTCAAGAACTACCAGTCATTGGTCCCTTCCAAGCACGGTAGGGGCGGTCAGTCCGCACAAAGGTTCGAGCGGCTCATAGAGATCGCCGCCCATGAGTTCTTCAGGAAGATAGGTGACACCTGCACGGATGTGTTCCTGAACGTGGAAGGGCTCAAGGGGATACTCATAGGCGGCCCCGGGGCCACCAAGGACTTCTTCCTCAGGAACGAGTACCTCCATCATGAGCTTCAGAAGAAGGTCATAGAAACGTTCGATACGGGTTATACCGACGAATCGGGGTTGAGCGAGCTCCTGGAGAAGGCAAGGCCTACGCTCCAGCATCTGGAGGTATCCAGGGAGAAGGAGCTCATGGTCCGTCTGTTCGAGGAGATAAGGAAGGAGAACGGTGGCCTTGCCGCTTACGGTGAGGCTGACGTCAAACAAGCCCTTCAGGCCGGCGCGGTGGATGTCCTGCTCCTCTCCGAGGGCATAAGGATGATGCACAGGACGTTCAAGTGCCCCACTTGCGGCAAGGAGGTCGCTGTCTTCCAGAAAGCAAGTACCGATCCACTGCTGAAATGTCCGGAGGATGGTTCGGAGTGCGACCTCGAAAAGGAGGAGGACATGGTCGAGGAGCTTGCCAAGGTCTGTGAATCCTACTCGACGACGTTCGAGCTCATCTCCACGGACTCGTCGGAGGGCTCCATGCTGCTCAAAGCCTTCGGCGGACTTGCGGCGCTGCTCCGATACAGAATGAGATGATTTCGGATCCCGGCGGTGGAGGTCCCCCTCGCATCGCGTCATTCGGCAGCGCCGGACTCAAGGAGCTCCTTGACGGTCCTGAGGCTCATCCTGCCCGGTCTGACCTTCTTGTCCTTTATAAGCTCCATCAATTTATCGTCAAAGCTTATCTCGGGGGCTTCGTTCTCGAACCTCTTGGCCTTGTCCGCATTGCTCTGGTTGGTCATCCAGTCCACCATCGCCTGCCTGATGATCTCCGACGGGTTGAACCCTTTGACCCTGCAGTAGGTGTAGAAACGGTTGGCATCGTCCACAAAGTCCTGGGTGACCACGATATGGATAGGGTCCCCTGCTTTGTAGCTCTTGTAGCCGTCTCCTTTGCGGGCCATTACAACCACATCTATCCCTTTTCAGCCCGGTTCCGATTATACATACTTTTTGTTCTTTTTCTAAAAAATCCTCAATCTGGGCTGATGATATCCTTGACGAGATGCTCCCTTTGGGACCGCTTCTCCCTGATATCGCTCAGGAAGGATACGAGATGTGACACGGCCTCTTTCTTGCATTGGCCGCACAGACGGGCTCCCGACCTGCACTCCTGTTCTATCCTGGATATCTCCTTGACGTCATCCACCGTATGGAAGAGCATGGTCTCGAACACAGCACATCTATGTGGTTCCCCGCCCAGTTTCCTCTGCTCCTCGGCCGTGTCCCTTCCGCCTGTTAGCGCCTTCTTGAGCTTGGTCGAGGCCTCATCTATGTCATCGTCAAGGAAGATGGCCGTCTCCGGCTTCGATGAGCTCATCTTCTCCCCCGTTAGACCTCGGATGAACATATGGTAGGTGGAAGCGGGTGCCATCAAGCCCGGGCATCCCATGCTGTGCTCGAGCTCGGCTAAGGCGGAATCCATGGCCATGACGTCGCCGGGCGTGGCAGCATCCACGTATATGGCCTTGTAATCCGGGATGGACCTTAGGTCCAGGAAACCTATCCCCCTCAAGGCCTCTTCCGCCCTGGATATCAGGTCGTGAACGTTTTCGTCCACTTTGACGAAGACGCCCACCTTTCCGTCCGATGTGACGGTGGGATTATAGATGCGCGTGGATGCCGACAGGTCCCTGCACAACCTCATATGCGGGTCCTGGTCCACTCCCACAGGGACGACGACGGGCATAGGTCCGAGCTTGAGCTGAGGGTGCAGTATGTCCCCAGCCTGAAGGAGGGGGGCATGGAGGTGGGCAAGGTTCGTCTGGTCCCCGAACCCGTATATGGACCGCATGGTGGAGAGATTGACCTTCCGCCCTAGAGAAAAGGCAAGGTCCTTCACTAGCGTCCTAGTGGATTGGAAATAGACCTCGAGCCCTTCGATACCTATGTCAAGGGCCAGATAGTTCTTTATGTAGCTCTCGACCGCGATCTCCCTTGCCTTTGCCAGTGGCATGTTCCTTGTTGCGTAGGACTCAAGGTCGGCGACCCCTATGAAGACCTTGGCCCCGAACCGCTGGAAGTACTTTATCTGGTCTATGACCATCTTATGGCCAAGGTGCATCCTTCCGGAAGGCATCAGACCAGACATGACCGCGAAGGGTTGGCCCCTCCTCATCCTGGATAGGACCGGCCCGAACCCCCTGTGCCCGAAGACTATGCCCTGCTCGAAGAGCCTCGGCACCTCCGCCGTGCCCGGCAGTTCCGAGGGCAGGAACCTCTCTATCCCGAACTCCTCCATCAACCGGCCGTAGTCCTCTATCTCCGCGTAGGTCCATGGGTCGAGCAATCCGCACCAGCCCCTTACAGTTTCAAGGTCAACGTTCGGAGGTTCGAACCGGTAGGCCGTATAAAACATTTCCTTGGTCCGAAAGGACGGTCCTTGTCCTTCATCCAGCGAACATTATTTATCCTGGTGGACCACTTAAGTGGCACAGGGAGCCAGGGGGTCCCAGCCTTGGAGGATAACACCGTTTTCATAGGCAAGAAGCCGTCGATGAACTATGTCCTAGCTGTCGTGACCCAGTTCAACACCGGAACGAACAAGGTCTTCATAAAGGCCAGGGGAAGGGCCATCAGCAAGGCCGTCGATGTCGCCGAGATAGTCAAGAACAGGTTCATCCAGGCAAGTCAGATCGGACATATCAAGATCGGGACCGAGAACGTTGAGGACGAGGATAGGGAGGAGGGGATCAACGTCTCCTGGATAGAGATCACACTCGTCAAGGAACCTCCCGGACCCACCGTATGAACCACCCATTTGGATGGTCTTCTTTCCCAACCAATTAATTATTAATAGTGGTTCCAGAATAAGGCCCCCCTGAACCGTACAAGGACCTATTGACAAGGTGAACCACCATGAAGATGCCCAGGACCATCAAGAGGCACTGTCCTTTCTGCAAAAAGCACACCACCCAGGAAGTGGACAGGGTAAAGAAGCGAAAGGCCAGCGAACTGGCATGGGGACAGCGGAGGTTCAGAAAGGTCACTTCGGGTTACGGTGGTTTCCCCAGGCCCAAACCAGAGGGAAGGGAGAAGCCGACCAAGAGGATCCATATCAAGTTCAAATGCAAGGGATGCGGCAAGACCCACCAGACCCAGGGCTGGAGGGCCAAGCGGTTCGAGTTCAAGGAATCATGAAGGGGGTTAGCTCGATGAAGGATACTACGAACACCATGTTCCTGAAGGTCAAATGCGCCGACTGTGGCAACTCCCAGACGGTCTTTGACCGGACCAACATCAAGATAAGCTGCACTGTCTGCGGCGCCACTCTGGCCCTACCGAAGGGCGGAAAAGCGATCATCAAAGGAGAGGTCGTGGGCAGGCTGGACAGCGACCTCGAACAGAAATAGACCACCAGGGAGATATGGATAGCATGGGTACCTCTGACCTGCCCGATGAGGGCGACCTTGTAGTTGCCACAGTGAAACAGGTCAAGAACTTCGGAGTCGTTGTCGACCTGGACGAGTTTCCGGGCAAGGAAGGTTTCATCCACATCGCAGAGGTCGCTTCGGGCTGGGTCAAGTACATACGTGACCATGTCCGCGAGGGGCAGAAGGTCGTCTGCAAGGTGCTATCCGTAGATGAGAAGAAGAGGAACAAGTTCGTTGACCTTTCCCTCAAATCCGTGAACGAGCACCAGAAAAGGGAGAAGATACAGCAGTGGAAGAGCGAACAGAAGGCCATGAAGCTCTTCGAGCTCGTCTGCACCTCCTCGGGTCTGACCCGGGAGCAGGGCATGGAAATGTTCGGCCAGGCACTCCTTAGCGAACATGGCTCCCTCTACGGCGCGTTCGAAGCGGTCGCCATCAAGGAGGACCTCCTATCTGACATCGGCCCTGAAGGCGATTGGAGAACACATTTCATAAGGATCGCAAGGGAGAACATCACACCGCCCTACGTTGAGATAAGCGGTATCCTGGACCTCTCCTCACAGGAGCCTCGGGGGATGGACATGATCAAGGAAGCGCTTTCCATCGCTGCCGCCGTACCGGAAAAGGAGACGGATGTGAAGGTCCGGATACTCTACATCAGCGCGCCCCGTTATAGGATGGTCATCTCGGCACCCAATTACAAGCTCGCAGAGGACCTGATGAGGGAAGGGGCCGAGCAGGCCATATCGTTCATAGAAAAGAATAATGGGACCGGAAAGTTCATCCGGAAGGCCTGACCATCCATGGAGCGGTGTTCCCTTGAGGAGTCATATCAAGAGATGCAGCGATTGCAGGACATATACGCTCAAGGACCAGTGTCCAAAATGCTCCTCGACGGTGATGAACACATTCCCACCCAGATACTCCCCTGAGGACAGGTACGGCAGGTACAGGAGGATGGCCCTCTATGGAAAAGGGACCGGGACCGATGGGAAGGGCGAGGTGCAATGATGATGCAAGATGTCATCGTAAGATACTTGGAAAGGCCGCAGCTTGACCACCCCGTACTTATCGAGGGTCTACCGGGGGTGGGTAACGTTGGGAAGCTGGCGGCCGAACATCTTGTGGACGAGCTCAAGCTGAAGAAGTTCGCAGACCTCTTCTCCAAGTACCTGCCACCCCAGGTCATGGTCGGAGATGACGGGACCATAAGACTGGTCCGCCATGAGCTGTTCTACGGCAGGGACATGGGCAAGGGGAAGGACATTGTGGTCCTTGCAGGCGATTTTCAGGGCCTGACCCCGGAGGGCCAGTACGAACTGGCGTCCGTGGCCATAGGGATAGCGAAGGACCTGGGCGTCGAACTGATATTCACTCTCGGAGGTTACGGCGTCATCAAGCTGATGGAGGAGCCCAGTGTCCTTGGTGCGGTCACGGAGCCGTCCCTAAGGAAGGAGATGGAGACCATGGGGGTGATCTTCCGAAAGGGGGAGCCGAGCTCAGGCATAATCGGGGCCTCTGGCATCCTACTTGGCCTTGGGGAGCTCGAAGGTATCCCGGGCATCTGCCTGATGGGCGAGACCTCCGGCTACTTCGTCGACCCCAGGTCCGCAAGGAGCGTGCTCAAGGTACTTGCCGCCTACATAGGCCTGGACCTGGATTACGCCAAGCTCGATGAGAAGGCACGGCAGATAGATGAGATAACGTCCCGGATCAAAGAGAACATCGAGGACGAGGTCGA
>JBFYMY010000071.1:0-7397 GCA_041304645.1 Thermoplasmatales archaeon | reverse complement strand
GCCCGCGCTCTCCAGGGCGTTCATATGTCCATCATCGAAAGGCGGTTCGAACTGGACTATGACCTCCATCTGAGCATCGGGTGCATTCTCGAAAGCCTTCAGAACTGTCCCGTCCAGCTCGGTGGAGCCTATCTGAGGGTCCCTGTACCAGTGATCGAGGGTGTAACCGAACGGCGTCCTATCGGAACCGCTTTCAGAATCGTAGCCGTCACCTAGGAGGGAGAACGGACCAAGGAGAATGAGGGTAACACCGAGCAGCAGAGGGAAAATGAGCCTCATGAGGTTCACCGTACGAGCGTTGGCACAAGGCCTAAGAGGGTTCCCTCAATAAATCTATCGGTCGCAATGTAAGGGTCCGGCCCTTTTCTTCCTTAGACCTTTCCCCGGACGGTCGAAATGATCTTCCTTGCAAGGGTGGGGTTGATGCCCTTGACCATCATGAGGTCCTCGGGGATGGCCTCGTAGAGATCGCCCATCCTCCTGTACCCGGCATCGTAGATGCTCTGGGCCTTCTCCCTTGGTATGTTGAACTCCCTCATATAGGTCTGGACCATCTGGGACTCCCCCAATACTTCCTCATCGCTCCTTGTCAAGGCAAGTTCGGGCCCTATACCGACGACATCCCCCTCACTGGGACCTGGTCTGACCTCCGGGAGGTCCTCCCCTTCCTTCTTTGCCTTCCTGACCTCTAGGGAATAGACTATCGCGAACATGGTGGCGAAGGAGAACACGGAGGCCCCTACAAGGGCGGCCATCCCCCAGAACAGACCTGCAACGGCGCCTATCACGAATGATAGGGCCGCAAGTCCCAGGACGTGATAGGGTCTCATTCCGAAGGCTCCTTTTCCTGCCATTAATGACCTTGTCGTAGATATTATTGTCCATTATTTTACCGTGAATGACGAGGAATGGTCCATGGTCAGAGGAAAAAGGAAATAAGGGACCATTTACTGGACCTCATCGGAGGCCATCTAAATGTTCAAGACCATGGAATGGAAGACTCCCGTGACCTACGGCTGGGAGCTCACAAAGGACCTTGGGAGCCATCTGCCGGAGGGGGACTGCTTCCTGGTACTTGGGGGACGGTCCTCGGACCGCCTGGGGCTCGAGGATATGGCAAGGGGCGCCGTAAGGGGGAAGCTCCATGTGTTCAGGGGGGTAGAGCCCAATCCCTCCGAGAGGACCGTTGAGGAAGGTGCCGCCTCATTGAAGGCTTCCTCTTCGAAATATGTCCTTGCCATCGGTGGAGGCTCCGTCATGGACGCCGCGAAGGTCATGGCCCTGGTCGCGCATTATGGCGGGACCGTAAGGGACTACCTCACAGGAAAAAAGCTCCCCGAGGGTCCTGGCTACCCCGTATATTGCGTCCCGACAACTCCGGGCACCTCATCCGAGATAACGCCTTATGCGGTAGTGACCGTTCCCGAGCTCTCCAACAAATTGAGCGTTAGGAACCCTGCGATATACCCCAAGGCAGCCCTGATAGACCCATCCCTGACCTTGGACCTGCCCCGGGAACAGACGGCGGCAACCGGTCTGGACATCCTATCGCATGCCGTCGAGAGCTTCTGGTCGAGGACGGCGAACCCGATGACCCGTTCCTTCTCCCTGAGAGCCGTCCAGCTTGTTAGCAGGCATCTGGAGGGTGCCTGCAACGAACCCTCTTCGAGGCAGCACAGGGAAGGCATGAGCCTTGCCGGCATCATGGCGGGCATGAGCTTCTCCCAAGTCGGGACCAGCGTCTGTCATGCCATATCCTATCCCATAACCCTTGATACCGGACTGCCCCACGGGACAGCATGCGCCCTGACGCTTGGGGCCACATATGAGGTGCTGAGAGAGAAGGGCGCCCAAGGCCTCGAAGAGCTCGCAGAGGCCTTCGGGTCGAGCCCCGGTTCGTTCAAGGAGGACATTGCCGTCCTCATGTACAGGCTGGGAGCGCCCACCTCCATTTCCGGGGCGGGGTTCAATGGAGGGTCCGTGAGGGTCCTTTCGACGGAGATGCAGGGTTTCCTTTCCAACAGCTGCATCCCTCTCCAAAGGGACGATGTTCTGAACATCCTTGAGCGCTCGGTTTGAGGGATATCCATCCTCAGATGATACGCCTGGAGCCCTAAACGATATCATATAGATGGTATATCATGATAGGAGGTCGACCATGTCATCCCTGTTGCCCGGTACCAACTGCGGCGCATGCGGTTCGGCACCCGAAGACGGCAGGATATCCCTGTTCAGCGGTGTCCCTGTCTGCAACAACTGCCGTAAGGAGCTTGGTCTGTCCTCGCTGGGACATGGGAACGTTCCACCGTTCATCCCAGACCTCATAGGAGAAGATGGACATGATGCCGCATCGGGGCTCGGTTCGCTGACATCCAGGATGCCGATGGACCAGGGTTGGAAGCTCCTATCGAACATCCACGGCATGACCCTTTCCATCAAGGACCCCCCGTCCAAGGAGCTCCTCCGCGGAAGCCTCGTTCTTGTCGGTGCTTCCGTCATCATGTCCGGTGACCCTGGAGGAGGGGAAGAACTGGACATCAAGGACCTGACGCTCTCTCTCGTCCTGGGGGAGGTCCTCTGCCTCTCTATGATGAAACGCATCTCAGGGGAAAATGACCTCACATCGTCCGGCAGATTGGACGATGTCCTCATAACGGCCCTGTTCAGGTCAAGGCTCTCCGGCATCCTCCTTTCCATGAGACCGAAAGCGGTCCCGGACCACGAGAACGAGCTCGCCTCAGCGGTCTGGACACTCCTGGGCTGATCCACGTCCCCCCCTCTAAAGGAGCATGGCAACGATTATTACGGATATTATCCCCAAAGCTACCGTCATGAAATGCAGGACCAGGTCCAGATTGGGCCTTCTCTTCTTTCCCAGGGACATGGTGCTGGCCATGGCGAAGGCCCTGGACCTTGCTATGGACAGATATACCCCTACTATGCCAGAGATGAGGATGACCCATGTAACGAGCAATGGTCTGACCTCGCCCGTGGCAAGGATGACCGCCGCAAGGAATACCAACGCCATGACCAGAATGGTCCCCCAGACGATGAAGGGACCGAACCTGCCGTGGATGACCTCCCGGGGTCCGGACGGGGGGAATGCCTTCCTGAGGACCGCTCCAAGGCGCCCTATTTCGCCTTTGGGACCCTCCAGGACGAGCTTCGCCGGCCTGTCCGGGTCAAGGTAGAGGGAGGCCCTGAGGCCGCCAAAGAGCACGGTATAATAGAAATATCCGACGTCCTGCGGCAGCGTCCCCAAGGAGGATGACAGTTCGTCCATGTCCTTGAACTGGTAGGGCCTGCCCCCGGCCGTGAACATTATGAGCTCACCACTACCTTTCCTGTCGGCTGAGGGGGCGTTCTCTTCCAGCTTCCGCCTGAAGGCCTTGAGGAACTCCATGTCGAGGTCCTGGGAGCCAAGGTCCATCACCGTCCTTTCGGCAGACATAGGGTTACCCGTATAACGAGGATTGCCCGGCCTATTTAACGTTTGTTTCATTACTTTCGTAATATGATGGGAACTGGACCCTCCATGGAATTTCAACCCTAAAGTTGATTTATGGCCTCTCCATACCAAGGTCATGGACCGATCATGGGAGGACAGCTATGATTCGGCGCAGAAGCGCACGGAGGATACCAGGAGGAAGATGTTCTCCGACGCGCTCAGGGAGAAGGTCCCGGCCCTGGACAACTCGCTCATATTCATGACCCCTTCCGAGGTCCTCTCCGCGATGGAGGGCAACCTGATCATAAAGGACTATCATGCCAGGCTCAAGAACTACGTGCCCAAGGAGATGGAGATCGCACTGCTCTTCCCTGACGCTGAAAGGAAACCCTGGACAAGGGGCAGGACCAATGCCCTCATCTACAGGAACCTCTACACGGCCCTGAAGACCACGGGCCTGGAGGACAAGGTCGCCATCTTCACGCTCTCACCCATCCTGGGGGTCGTACCGGAAGAGTGGTACGACCGTATGCCCATGTACGATTCGTCCGGTCTCCAGTCGTTCATGGTCAAGAGAAGGGGGCTCTCCTGGAACCCCGAGGATTTCAGGAAGGTCATAGACCTATCCGGCGGCATCCTCGCGGAGTTCCTGGAGAGGAACCACAAGAGGTTCGGTTCGTGGCATGCCGTCTTCCAGACCCCTTCGGTCCATCAGAGGATGCTGGAGATATCGCTTGACAGGAACCCGCTGCCGATATGGACCCACCCCAGCAGGAAGTCCCTGTCCGACTCCTACTCCCATGTCAAGGAGCTCCTTAAGGGCATAACAGATCCAGAGAGGGGCAAGAAGAGATGACGAGCGTTGATGAAGAAGGCCCTGCGGACGCATTCACGGGCCCGAGCCCAGTACCCAGGTTGTTCTCTTTCCTGAGACGACCATCCTCGGAGGGCATCTCCACCGAGACCGAGAGGGCCAGGGCCGCACATGAGGTGGTCACGCTCCTATCGAAGCACTTCAATGTCCTGGGCTCCATGCACGATAACGCCGGGGTCTATGTGAAGGTCGTTCTAGAAATCGAGGACGAGGGTAAGAGGTTCGAATCGGCCAGAAGGGCCTTAAAAAAGGTCAGGATGTTCCCAAAGCTCATAGACAGCGGAAAGGAGACCATGATAGCGGTCTTCCCCCTCCCTCCCCGGAAGAAGGGGAAGGTCACGACCAACCTGGTAATGCTGGTCCTGACGATGATCACCACTGTCTGGGCAGGGGCCATAATATGGATGTCAAGGACCGAGGAGGCCATGTCCGCGGCGGACCTCATAGCCGTTCTCCTATCGCCAGTCGATGTCCTTATGGGCGCTCTTACCTTCGCACTCCCGTTGCTCCTGATCCTCGGCACCCACGAACTGGGACATTACTTCACATCACGGAGGTATGGTATAGATGCCACGCTGCCATACTTCATACCGGTCCCGCCCTTCATATCACCCTTCGGGACCTTCGGGGCCCTTATCTCGATGAAGGAACCCATCTCGAACAGGAAGGCCCTGGTCGATATAGGGGCAGCGGGCCCTATAGCCGGTTTCATAGTTGCGGTACCTGTGACCGTCCTAGGGCTCGTGCTGACGGGGGTGTTCCCCACCGAGAGCGCCATGGTGGAGGGGGAGACATATATCATGATCAATCCGCCCCTTCTCTTCAATGCGCTGTCCTTCCTGACGGGCGGGACCGGGGACTCCGTGCTGTTCCCTACTGCCCTGGCCGGCTGGATAGGGCTCTTCGTAACAGCATTGAACCTGTTCCCGGTGGGGCAGCTGGACGGGGGGCATATAGCGAGAGGGGTGCTTGGGGACAAGGCCAAGTACCTCTCCTATGCGACCATAGCGGTGATGATAGTTTTGGGGCTAATTACAGGGTTCGGGACCTACCTTCTCTTTGCTGTCCTCATACTCTTCATGGGGGGGAGGCACCCGCCCCCGCTGGATGACGTGACCCGCCTCAGACCGAGACACTTTTTGGTGGCAGGGGTGTCGGTCATCATAATGGCCCTGACCTTCCACCCTGTCCCTATTCAGACGTACACGCATGATGAGGTCGATATATCGCTATATGATGTCCAGCTTCACCAGTTCGTATCACCGGAACATCCGAACCTCATAGAGTTGGATGTCCTGAACGGGGGGCAGAGTGACCGAAATGTCAGGATAGAGCTCTGGTTGAACGGGACAAAGGCCACCGAGAGCCTTACAAAAGGAGAGTTCGACTGGGAACAACGGGCCTTCTCTCCGTTCGTCGGCCTCTCCCATTCCTCCGTTAGCTACAAGGGGTTCCATATCCTGCTGATGGGCAGCTCCAGGCTCAAGGCCGAAGGCAATGATGGCACATCACTGCCACTTGTGGCCGGATGCTCCAGGGACCTGCCCATGGGCTCATCCATCAAGGTCGAGGTCAGGGTCGTGTCAGCGGGGGAGGTTCTGTCGGCGAAGGAGTTCCTTCTCGTCAGGAGCGGCCTGGACCTCCAGTTATCTGCGGTGACCAGGAACGGTACCACCTTCGAGGTCTCAGCTACGGCCATACTGCTTGAGGGCGCAAGGGACCTGACCGATGTCCGTCTCGAAAGATGGGTCGGGGCTCCATCATTGGGCATCCGATTCAAGGGGATGGCCGTCAACGGTTCGTGGGAGCCAGCTGTCGAGGGGGGATGGAGGCGATTAAACATATCCGAGGAGGGCTACCTGCTCGGGACGATGAACTGGTCCTCCGATGCCGCGATGCCTGAGGCCAGGTTCCTCCTTGAAGTGGAGCTTCCCAACGATATCGAGACCGCCGTATTGGGGGTATCGCTGAAGATGGCCGAACGACCCGCCTACGGTAGGACCTTCTCGCTAGAGCGAGCGTAATGGGCCTGTTGGTCCCGGATAAACTATAAATCCGACCTCCTTTATCAGCGGGCCTGACCGTTTAAAAAGGTCCATGCCGGTGATAGCATGATGGGATCCGATTTCATAAAGCTCGATTTCGATGCGTTCGTCAAGGACACCGAGATACTGGTCGATACGACCAGCGAAGAGACCGCCAAGAAGCATGATGCGTTCAATGAGAGGGCCAAGTACGGGCCGATCTCAGTCGTGATAGGCTCGGGCGCATTGGTGAAGGGGCTCGACAGGTCGCTCATGGAGGCCGAGGTCGGCAAGGAGATGACCGTCGAGGTCCTGCCAGCCGAAGGGTTCGGTGAGAGGGACCCGAAGCAGATAGAGGTCTTCCCTCTGAACAAGATCATGTCCCTTCCCGAGTTCAAAAAGGGGGACAGGTACCCCTCAGAGGGCATGGAGATAAGGATCAATAACAGGGTCGGGACCATAAACAGGATCTTCGCCGGCAGGGTCAGGGTCGATTTCAACAACAGATGGTCCGGAAGGACCATAGTTTACAAGTACAAGGTACTTGAGGTCATATCCGACAAGGAGGGGAAGCTGAAGGCCATACTTGAAGGGGCATATCCCTCCTCCGGCGAGTTCAGGACCGAGTTCAGGTCCGACACGGAACTGGACATAACCCTCCCCGACATAGCGAAACTGGACACCTCCTGGGCCATGGCGAAGTTCAAGCTCATCTCAGACCTTAGGAACCATCTCGGGATCAAGGTCGTAAGGCTTATCGAGGAATATGTCAGGAAGGACGAATCGGAGCACGATCACGACCATGAGGGACATGACCACGAGCACGGTCATGAACACGAGCATCCCGCGGAGGCACCCGAGGCACCGGCAGCCGAGAAAGCGCCGGAGGAAGCCCCGGAAGCTCCAAAAGAGGCCACCCCAAAACCCAGGGGAAGGCCCAGGAAGAAGCCCGCTGAAGCCCAGTGAACATCAACTGCTCTCGAGAACGGACAAAGGCCCTGAACCGCTCCAGGGACCCCGCTCATGTGCAACAATGTCCGAAAAGATATAT
>JBFYMY010000070.1:0-6308 GCA_041304645.1 Thermoplasmatales archaeon | reverse complement strand
CCCCGGAACCGACAAGGGCGAAATGCTGCTTGTCGCCCATTGCAACGCTTGATCCGTTCACGGTCGCCTTCCACCATCCGACCTCGGGCAGCCCTATGGAGATGCCCTCCACATTGTTGGTTGAGTCCTTCTGGTCATAGTAAGGGGCGGAGATGTCATTGCCTAGGTAAATGGCCCCAGAGGGGGACTCAAGGATGAGGTCGAGGTCGTTAACGAGCTGTTTGCCAGTGAAGACCTGGCTCGGATAGTCGCTCCAGGCAAGGGTGAGCCTCAGCTCACTCGAGGACATGACCCTGAAGACCCGGGAGGCCGAAGCTCCGGTCGCCAGCCCTACAGGGTCGTCCATGTATGTCACGTTCTTACCAGGGGGATGAATGGCCCCTTCGAGGTCCAACAGTCCCCATCCCTGGTCATTATCGGGCCTCCTATTGACCTCCTTGGTAGTAGGATTTGCCGCCCCGTACTGTCCCGGGGTCATATCGAAAGCGCCATTGATCATGGTGGCCTTGATGAGCGCCCCGGTCGGATCAGTATGCCCCCGCTCCACGACGTAATGCTCCCTGACCAGAGCGGCCGCGCCGGCAGTCACGGGGGTGGACATGGAGGTCCCCCCCATGTACATGTACGCCGGGTTCGAATGGAGCCCCCACCCGGAGCTGGAGGTCTGCGATGAGCGCAGCGACAGGATGTTGGTCCCGGGAGCCACGATATCCGGCTTGAGCCTCCCATCATCAAGAGGCCCTCTTGCTGAGAATGCCGCCAGTCCCCTTGAATTGTTGGACAACCTGTCGTTCCTTATGGGGTTCGTCGGATAACCGAAGGCCTGGTTCCAGGTCATCTGGAGCCCGCCGGAACCTCTCAGGTTCTCCGACGCCCCGACCGTAAGGCAGTTCTTTGCCGTGGCTGGCGGTGAGACCGAATTGGCATCTATCTTGCCGTCGGAGTTGGAATCCCACCCGTCATTGCCCGCTGCGAACAGTATGAGCATCTGGGGGTTGCTGAACATGAACTCGTCCACCTCGAAGCATTCCGTGATATAATCACCGTAGAGGCCTGACGAGCCCCAGCTGTTGGTATGGACCCTGGACCCGTTCGAGTATGCCTGCGAAAAGAGCATTCTCAGGTCCGAGGGTGTGATAAGGCTACCGCCGTCCGACATTATGCCCTGGAAGAAGACCGAAGCGTTTGGAGCCATCCCTTTGAAGGCGCCGCTCGACGACGCTCCGTTGCCGGCAACGGACCCGGTAACATGGGTCCCATGCCCGTTGGTGTCATCGGGGGACGTTCCGGCCCAGTTCGCCAACCTTACCCGGTTGTCAAGGTCGGCATGCATATCGCCGTTGGTCCCGTGGTCGTCAACGCCCGTATCACAGCCGGAATCAGCTATACCAACGACCTGACCGGTCCCGTCAAGGCCGTAGGTATCCCGTATAGTATCCGCACCGATCACGGAGGTCGCCACATCGTTCTTGAGCTCCATGGGCACCGTGGGCTCCAGCCAGCTTACCGCGTCCATACGGACCAATCCCTCAAGGTCGATGACAGGGAGAGAGAGCTCGTACCTCACGGGGGAGACCTTTTCGACATCGGGCGAGCGGCGGGAGAGCTCGGGAAGCATATCTGGGTCATCATAGAATGTGAGGACCCTTAGCGAGGTATAGGGCGCACCACTGTTGAGACCGGCCCCCATGTACGCATCAAGTTCAGGAGAGAACTTGAGACCGGGCCAGAAATTGGAGGACCCTATGACCCCTGGCAGCTTCTCTACCGCTTCCGGCCCAACGGTACGGGCATCCACGACATAGGCATTGTCGGGGAAGTAACCCATCACCTTGAGACCCGCTCCTTCGAGCTCCCGTACCTGTTCGACGCCTGCGGGGCCTTCGAACTGGACTATGAGGGTGCTCCCGTCATCGGCCCCCATGGCGAACCTCTCCTCCAATTCCGCAAGGGGGATGGGGCCCCTTATCGTCCAGATGGGGGGCAATATGGACCCGTCAGGCCCATCGGCGGCATCTGTCATCGGGTAGGTAAGACCTGTTAGGAAAAGTGATATGAATATCAGGGTCGAGCTCAGAGATGATATGCCCTTCAAGGTCCTTTCACCGCCAGGATGGTATGGAAATCCAGGTTAAGACCATATAGGCATATTAAAGAATGTTCATTGATTATATTAAAAAATTAAAATGGACCCCCCTAAGGGGGTCCGTGCAGCTAGCTTCGTTCAATATTCGGGCATGATATGCTCAACAGGCTCGTCGAGCGTCCCCCGGAACCGGATATAGCTCATCGTTGCGTTCAACGGGACCTCGAACAGGACCCAGATGGTCTTCTCCTCCATAGGGTCCACCCGTATGGTGTCAAGGCGCCTCCTGTCCATATTGGCCAAGAACTCGCCCCTTTCCTCTGTCCTGTCGTTATCGTCCACCGAGAACATCCTCGGTCCAACCGTCAGGTCCACGTTCTCGTTCAGGTTCTCCACGGATACCTTCACCCAAAGGAACGTGTTCCCATTGGTCGCGTTCACGCTCATGGGGGTAGGGGAGGTCCTGTTGGTTCCCACCTCAAGCACTCTGAAGTCCATCTCGGGGTCCAGCACCTGATCCAAGCACCCAGCCGTCAGGGCGCCGCCCAGGACCAGTACCCCCAATGCTAACAGTACCATCGTTCTCATTCCCATTCCCTCCTTCAGGCATCGGACACCCAGGTCCCTGACCTTACATTGACCTCGGTCCCGTCATCCTTCACATCCGTCCTCTCTTCCCAATTAACGGCATACCTCTCGGTTGCGATGGTCCCATTTGCGTCATAGGTCTTTTCGAACCCTACGAGAGTTTTCTTAGTAAGCTCGCAATTCCCGTTCGTGTTGTTGTCGTAGGAGGTCGTGTTCCCTATGATGCCTTTTTCCTGGTCCAGTATGCCATCGCTGTTCCCATCCGTCTTCCAACCCATGATCAGCAGGGTGTTGTTGGTCTCCGATTTGCCGTCGCTATTTAAGTCCCTTAGCTCGCTTGCAACGAGGATATAACCCTCCTTCTCTGGGTTCCCGTCCATGTCGCTATCCTCTTTCTGGGACGCACCGACGAATGCTTTCTTGTACTCGGGGTTCCCGTCACCGTCAGCATCGGTCATGGTGCTGTAGGCTACGACGAAGATAGAGACCAGACCAGTGGTCGTGACATTGTTCCCGTAGATGGCCGTTATCTCCTCGAAGACCTTCTTCCCACCGACCTCATCGCTCTTTCCGGTAATGAACAGGAAGGTCAGGTCGGTCCTCTTCGCGGATGATACGTTCCTTGCCGCAGCCACGGATCCCTCCATGTGGACAGCGGTTCCGTTCCCGTCGAACCTGAGGTCCATCCCTATGACATCCGACCTGAGAGCGCCCCCTAACAATGTCCTGTTCTCGACCGCGAATGCCGTGATGTGAACGCTCTCGTTCGCGCCTGTGGTCGTCTTTGATGCGTTCAGCAGGGCATACTGAACGGTCCCGAGCTGGGACCTGGACCTGCCGGCCATGACGCTGAACTGCTGGTATCCCGGGGTCTCCTTGGCATATATCGCATACCCCTCTTCGAGGACAGTCACACCTGCGGTCGTGTTGACCCTGTTGAATGCGAGCTTCGCGACCTCGGCGCTCTGGGGGGACACCTTCGCATGGACCAGAACGATGGCTTCCCTTACCGTTACCAACGGGTTCCCGAGCTCGTGCCTGAAGAAGAGAACGGCCGAACCTTCTTTGGCCTCGAAGGTCCCGTCGCCGTCCCCATCTATGGACCTGAGGTCCCCGCCGTAAGCGTAGGTCTTGACACCGCCAAGGAGGGTAAGATGGTATCCGTAGGAGAGGTGGGTCGCCTGATGGAGGTCTATATTACCATCCCCGTCCGTGTCGTTCCTCAAGAGGTGCGTGAAGGAGACGCCCTCGGCCGCCATCTTACCTGAGATGGTGAGGTTGGCATACCTTACTATTACGGTCTCTTCGAGCTCAGGTATGCCGTTGTCATCACTGTCGACATAGCGGTACATGTATCCGACGATGTAGCTTAGAACGGATGACGGTATGGTCCCGTTCCTGGTCCCGGAGGTCGCCCTTTCCTTGTAGATCAGCTCGTAATTGCCATCCTTGTCCGAGTCGACCCATGTCGAGTTCTGGATGTCCCAGACCATTCCTGAGAGGTCGGCCTCGTTCAATCCGGCCTCTGTCCCTTCGGGGGCATACTCGTCAATGACCTCCCCGAGCCCTTCTTCGGCCTGGGAAAGGTCCTCTGATATGTCGTCCATGAGGTCCGGGTCAACGGTCACACCCTCATCGCTGACCGGGAGCTCATCAGCTTCCTTCATAGGAACATCTATGAGCTCATCCGGAACCTTGCCCTCATTGAGCCAGTTCTGGGCATCCATCAGTGGTGTTGATGCGTCCCCCAGCAGGGAGACGGTCCCGTCGATGTCCAGTGGCGGTGCCCCGGGCATCTGGGGCTCCTTGAGGTACCCCTCCTGGGAGAGGAGGTCGCTAGAGGACCTTGTCCCCTCATTGGGGGCCGTCGGGGTCACTTCGGGCAACATAGGTTGCGAGAAGCTCTCCTTCAGGGGCATTTCCATCTCCTGCGGGGCCTTGGACCTGGCCATCTCCCCGTTCTCCATGGATGCCTCGAAGCGTTCCTGTGCCATGCTCTGTGCCTGTGCTATCTCCTTCCCCGCGGTCGGTACCACGATATCGATGGAGGGGGCATCGTCGTTCTCAAGGTTCAGCAGGACCAACACACCCAGCATCCCCAGGAGGCCCACTCCCGCGATCATCGCGGCCCCGAACAGGGCCAGGGGCAGCAATATCAGATATTTCGTTTCCCTTGCCAAGTTTCTCACCGAAAAAGAGAGGTGCATGAGAATATATATTAAGGAACGAACACCTCTTTGGCAAGGGAGTTCGGTAAGGGTCTTTCCTGCATCTTTAAATACCATGGGACCGGAACGATAATGGCCGAAATTGCGGCTAAAGGGTGATGAAAAAATGAAGAAATGGGAGCTCTACAGGGGCGTCGAGGACCCCATATCCGGTACCTTCAATCTGGCCGAGGAGGTCACTTCCAGGTCGGACAAGGTGGTGTTCCTCAGCAGGTTCGCCATGTACTTCGTTGTGTTCAGCCTGGTCCTGGACCTGCTCCTGTTCATAGCGATGATATTCAACGGGAACCTGTTCATGGCCATGATACTGTTCTCCCTACTGATAACCGGGGCCATAACCTTCTCCCTGATACGGACCACAAGGGATTTCCTGAAACATGCGAACTTCCGTTATGGGGCCATCAATGCCATGAGAGAAGGACCTGCCGTGCAGAAGGTCCCTGCTGGGAAGACCCCTACGGACCGGTTCTTGAGGTACCTGAAAAAGGCCAATCCGGCGTTCAGGAGGCTCCTCTTCAAGAGGCCCGAGCTCCTGGTCAAGGACGTCCATCTCGTTGGGACCAAGGGCAGGAGGTACAGGTTCGATGCCGCAGTTCAACAGCGTCCATCCCTGCTGCACCGGTTCTTTGGCAGGGGGTCCCCTGGTTACAATCTTCTGATACGGGAGTACAGGAAGGTGCCGACGCAGAACGAACTGGAGAGGCTGCATAAGGACCTGACCGACATCTATCATGCAAGGAAGCTCAGGCCCAACAGGGTCGTCATGCTCTTTCCCGGTTCCGGCAGGTACAGGGGCCTGCCGGAGGACCTCTACCATTCGCTGGTAGTGGATGGGCTCCTACTTCCGGGAAGGAAGGACCTGAAGCTCAATGTCCAGGCTGTCGGTGAGCTGTCTACTGGAGAATATGATTTCGTGCCATACATACCTGAGCTGCCAAGGATGCTGCCATGAAACGGAGGAAGCGGATTGAACGATAGGAGCAACAAGGACCTGAACCTCTACTCCTGCATAGTGCTCAATCTGCTGGCTTCCGCCCTGGAGATAGACCTCGCTCAGATGGACCTTGAATCCAAGGTCGAGATGCTTCTTCTGAAGAGCAGGGCTTTTCTTACCAAGTCCGATATCCTCCATGAGATCCGGAGCAACCACAACATGACGGAGAGGATCCTGTCCCATCTGCTTGAGGAGGGTTTCATCGAAGTGACGCAGGCAGAACGGAGCTACAGGGTGAAACCTACGAAGGGGGGACTGCTCCATGTCAGGGAGTTCAACAGGTTCTATGCATCCATCTATTCAAAGCAGATAGAGCAGCACTACAGATACACGGGACTGCCCGCGTGGTACAGGAGCTTCAAGGACCGCTGAATGTGCCATGAAGGATTTATAGGGTCCACAACGTTCACCC